>CBCPNE010000186.1:0-5771 GCA_965120435.1 uncultured Clostridia bacterium | reverse complement strand
ACAACTATTGAGGTAACTGAATTTTAATCTGTAAAAAATCACGGCGTAATTCACGCCGTGATTTTTTTGCAGGTTTGAGCCGCCGTTTTGCAACCACTTATAATGACGGTTGTTAATTGCCTGACTATTCAAGGAACCACTCGCCCTTGGCTATTTCAGGCACGTCTCCCTGAGGGGAATGTTGCTCGGCGGAAGCGCTTACCGAAGGCAGAATTATCTGCTGTCCGTAATATTTCTTTGTGCCGCTTTGAAAATACGGTGTAACAGAGTAGGTGTAGCTGCCTTCGGATATTTCATCGGTAAATTCAGGTGTCCATTCTCCGTCGTAAACTGTGACTACAAGGCCATTATACCGCCTTTTTATTATATATGAATAGTACTTTGTCTGACATAATTCAATAAAAACGGTATTATTTTTGGTGCTGATAGCGGGTTTTTTTATGGTAGGACTGCTGAATTTATGAGATTTCTCTCTGGGTGCTGCGTCTTGCGCAACTTTGATGCTCTTTACGGCAAGTTTTGGCGCAATATCGTCGGCGAGCATTATACGGTTGTTTAAGCTGTACTCTTCAGCGTCTATATCAACGCTGATTGTTCCCGTGGAGCAGTCCAGCCGTCCCGGCTTGTTTTCTTCATAAAGTTTTTCAAGTATGCTCCTTGAAAGTCTTGCGCAGTCCCCGCCGCCCGTAACTGCGGAGGGGGTGTTGTGTGAACTCCCCAGCCACACCCCTATGCAGTCGCGGGAGGTGTAGGTTATGCAATAGGCGTCTGTGTTCCCTTCGGCGGTGCCGCAGGTTCCCGTCTTTGCCGCAACATCAAACGGCAGTTCCTTGAGTTTTTTTGCCGTTCCGTTTTGCACCGTCTGAATGAGCATATCGTTAATCAGCGAGCAGGTGCCCTCCGAGAAAACTTTTACTTTTTTCTGGTCGGCAGAGTATATCTTTTTGCCGTTGTTGAGCGTTATGCACTTTATAAATTTTGTAGGCGTATATTCGCCGCCGCAGGGGAAGGCGCGGTATTTTTCGCACAGCTCGCCAAGAGTCAGTCCGTATTTCATACCGCCCAGCGCAAGAGAAAGATACTTTTCATCTTCGTCAAGTTCAATACCCATCCTTTTGGCGTAACTGTTCGCCTTGTCTATCGTCAGTGCGTTCAATGTTTTTACGGCTGGAATGTTATAGCTCTTCGCAAGGCTCTCTTCGGCGGTGACGTAGCCGTGATATTTTTTATCGTGGTTTTCGGGCGAATAACCGCCGAAATTTACCTTTTCATCGAGTATTTTGGTGGCGGGGCATATCAGTTTTTCCTCTATTGCCGGCGCATACACCAGTAGCGGCTTTATGGTAGAACCTGGTTGCCGCCGTATGTTGCCGGCCGTTGAAAACCATGCTTTAACGCCGCCGTCGTTGCCTGTAATCAGTACTGCCGCGTCCTCTGCGTACTCGTTTGACTGAATAAACTTCTGAAGTCCGGCGTCGAGATATGTGATTATTTTGCATCCGTCGGCAAGTTTATAGTGGTCGATTTCAAGTTCTTCGAGTTCGTCAAGCACCGCGTTGAGATAGCAGTCAATACCGTCGGATGAGTTGCTTTCTTTTGCGCCCAGAGGCGTTGTTGCGGCAGTTCTGTACGTCTGTCCGCTTATATATCCGCAGTCGGCCATACACTTAAGCACGAGATTTCTTTTTGCGACGCACTTTTCAGGATTTTTGAACGGCGACAAATTGTTCGGTGAAGTAAGCAGTCCCGCAAGCGTGGCGCTCTGTTCAAGCGTCAGATTGTCCGCCGTTGCGTCAAAGTAGAATTCTGCGGCGCTCTCCAGTCCGTAACAGTTGTGTCCGAAGTAGATAGTGTTCAGATACATTTCCAGAATCTGTTGCTTAGAAAACTTTTTTTCCAGTTCGCGCGTAAGTTTTATTTCTTTAAGTTTCCGGTTTATGGTCTTGTCGCCCGAAAGGTGGGTGTTCTTAATCAGTTGTTGGCTTATTGTTGAAGCGCCCTCTTTGAACGAGCGCGAGGTTATATTCGTCAGCACGGCTTTTGCCATGCGCTTGTAATTAAGCCCGTTATGTCTGAAGAATGTGCGGTCCTCTGAAGCTATGAATGCTTCTATCGTGTAGTCGTTCAAATCTTCAAGCTTTACGCTCTTTCGCTTTGCCGAGGGTGAGGCGCTTGTTATTTCGCGTCCGTCAGTGTCGCATACGGTTATGCTCTGGCCGTAGTTTGTCAGTCTGCTTTCGTCCAGTTTTGCGTTCCGCGTGATTACAGTGTATGCTATAAAAGCCGCCGCAACCACAATAAGTGCGGCGAGAGCGAGTATAGCGGCTATTTTCAGAAGTTTTCTCATCCAAAATAGTATTGATAAAATTAATAAATTGTTGCAAATCAATTGAAAAAATATCTGTAAATCTATATAATTGATATGTATAAGGAGTATTATGGATAGATATTATCATATTGTGACGTACGGCTGCCAGATGAATGTACACGATTCGGAGAGAATCGCGGGTATGCTCACCGAACTTGGCTACGTCGCGAGCGACAGCATGGATAAAGCGGATATAGTTGTATTCAATACTTGCTGTATAAGGGAAAACGCTGAAAATCACGCCTATGGAAATATAGGAATGTTGAAAAAGCTTAAGGCGGCAAAGCGGGATATGATTATAGCGGTCGGCGGGTGTATGCCTCAGCAGATAGGCAAAGCCGACGTTTTACATAAAAAATTCCCCTATGTGGACGTCATATTCGGTACCCACAATCTCGGACGGCTGAAGGATTACATACGCCAAAAACAGCTTGGCAAAAAAACGGTGGTTGAGATATACGAAAAAGAGGGAGAAATAGAGGAAGACGACAGGCCTCTGCGGACAAGCTATCCCAACGCATGGATAAATATCATGTACGGGTGTAACAACTTCTGCAGTTACTGCGTTGTTCCCTATGTGCGCGGAAGAGAGCGGAGCAGGCTTGCAGAAAATGTTATTTCTGAAGCGCGCGCGCTCGTCAATGAGGGCTATCGTGAACTTACGCTTCTGGGGCAGAACGTAAACTCTTACGGCAACAGCGGCGGAGGGATGACCTTCCCTGAACTGTTGTCCGGGATTGCCGCCATAGATGGAAAATTCAGACTGAGATTTATGACCAGTCATCCCAAAGATTTTTCCGGGGAACTGGCGCGGGTCGTTGCGGAAAACCCTGAAATCTGCCGTTGTATCCACTTGCCCGTACAGAGCGGTTCTGACAGAATATTAAGGGCGATGAACAGAAAGTACACTTCGTCGGAATACCTTAAAAAGATTGAGATATTGAAAAAGTATGTTCCTGATTGTGCGGTTACGACAGATTTGATAGTGGGATTTCCCGGCGAAACCGATGAAGATTTCAAAGACACGCTCAGGCTTGTGAATGAAGTGGGTTACTCTTCGGCGTTTACCTTTGTCTATTCCAAAAGGGACGGTACGGTGGCGGCCCGTATGGAAAATCAGGTGCCCGAAGAAGTTTCCAAGGCGCGAATTATGGAGCTTGTGGCATTGGTAAACAGCCTAACGCGCAGCCAGAGCGAAAAGTATGTGGGCAAAACGTGCGAAATTCTGTGCGAGGGCTATGACGATAAACGCGGACTTTATCTCGGCAGGGATGAGTTTGGCAGAATGGGTTACTTTAAAAGTCAGAGGGATATGACGGGCGAATTTGTCAACCTCAGGATTTACGAGGCAAACGGCGTTTCCCTTATGGGCGAAATAGTTTAAAACAAGTGATAAAGTGCGCTTTTGCGCATAGGTTAGGTATTTTATGGCACTTTCAGCAATGATGCAACACTATCTTTCCGTCAAGGAAAAGTACAAGGATTGTGTTTTATTTTACAGACTCGGCGATTTCTACGAAATGTTTTTTGAAGATGCCGAAAAAGTTTCCAAATTGCTTGGACTTACGCTTACGGGAAGGGACTGCGGTCTTGAACAGCGCGCGCCTATGTGCGGCGTTCCCTATCATGCGGCAGACGGGTACATAGCCAAACTTGTCGGAATGGGCGAAAAGGTTGCAATCTGTGAACAGCTTGAAGACCCGGCTACGGCAAAGGGGATGGTGGCTCGCGACGTTGTGCGCGTCGTGACAGCGGGTACTCTCACAGATGAAAGGCATATGGACGACAAAACGGCAAGCTACATATGCAGTGCGCATCTGCAGGACGGAATAGCTGCGCTAGCGTGGGCGGATATTACCACGGGCGAGTTCTGCGCGGCTGAATTTACGGGTGAAACTCCGGAAAGGCAGGCAGTTGCGCAGATGATAAAACTTTCGGTCAAGGAAGTTATCTGTGACGACAGTTTTCTTATTGCTTCACGCGATATGCCTGAAGTTGCGCGCGGCGCGCTTCCGCGTTTTTCTTCCTATCCCGCGTGGGCATACGGCTACGCCGCGGCGGAGCGGGCGCTCTGCGAACAGTTCGGCTCCATGTCACTTTCGGCGTTTTCTGTGAACGGCCACAGTTGCGCTGTATGCGCCGCCGGCGCGCTTATAGAGTATCTCAAGGATACCCAGAAGCACGCACTCAAAAATATAGACGGAATAAAATTTGTCTCATGCGACAGCTATATGAAGTTGGACGGGGCGGCGATAAGGAATCTCGAACTTGTAAAAACGTTGGTGGAAAATAAGCGGTACGGCTCTCTTTTATGGCTTCTGGATAAGACAAAGACGAGTATGGGGGCGCGCCTTCTGTATAACAGTGTACTGTCTCCGCTTGTGGAAAGGGACGATATAAACTACAGGCTTGACGGGGTGGACGAGTTTTTCGGAGCGCCCGTCGTTATGCTCTCCGTATCAGACCTGCTGTCTGAAGTCAGGGATATAGAGCGGCTTGCCGGCAAGATTTCCAACGACAACATTATGCCGCGTGACTGCATAGCGCTTGCGCGTTCTCTTTCCGTAATACCGAACATAAAGTTCCAGCTTTCAGGCTTTAACTCGCGTGTGGTAAAGGACATTGCGGACGGACTTCTTGATTTGAGTTCTGTGGCTGAACTCATTGATAAAGCTATAGTTTCAGAAAATACGCCTGCAGGTCTCAAGGACGGTGGTTATATAAAGAGCGGATTCAGTGCCGAACTCGACAATCTGCGCAATATAAAGAACAACGGCAAGGACATAGTGCTTCGCATAGAATCGCGTGAGCGCGACGCAACGGGCATAAGAACGCTTAAGGTAGGCTATAACCGCGTATTCGGCTATTACATAGAGGTATCCAAGTCTTTCAAAGACAAAGTGCCCATAAACTACCAGCGAAGACAGACGCTTGCCAACGCGGAAAGATACACTACGGAAGAACTCAAGGAGATAGAGGAAAAGATTTTAAACAGCGAGGATATGGCTCTCAGGCTTGAGGCTGAAATTTACGCCTCTGTCAAGGACTTGCTGGCAAAAAACATCAACAACTTCAAAAGAATTTCAGAATCTGTCGCTCTGCTCGATATGCTTGTATCCTTCGCAAATGTGGCAAAGAGCAACCGCTATGTCCGCCCTGAAATCGTTGACAGTTCAAGTCCTCTCGTCATAAAAGAGGGGCGTCATCCCGTAGTGGAGGTCATTTCAAAGGACAGGTTTGTTGCCAACGATGCGCTTTTGGACGAAGGTGAAAACCGCACGATGATAATAACGGGCCCCAATATGGCGGGTAAGAGTACTTATATGCGCCAGATTGCGCTTATAACAATAATGGCCCATATAGGCAGCTATGTACCTGCAAAATCGGCCTCTGTTCCTGTTAC
>CBCPNE010000185.1:0-2848 GCA_965120435.1 uncultured Clostridia bacterium | reverse complement strand
ACTTGGGCCTCCACCGCGCAGATATCCCGCGCGGTGGAGGTTCCTTTTAATCACGATTGAATAAACACACAAAATTTAAGTTAATTGCGGCATATGTGCCGCCCAATCACAAAAAATTATCCCCCGCCGCCCGCAAAAATATCTGCGGCCGCGTACAGAAAAGCCACAAAAAATTAACTAAAAATAATTTTATTTTTATTTTTCCGCCGCGGCAAGCACAGACTGCGCCACAGAAATTGCCGCGGAACTGCCTATCACCGCCGCGCCGAGGTCTGTGAGCGTTGCCATTCTGCCAGCCGTGTCCGCGCCGTCCGCCTTTATAAGGGCGCGCTCTTTCAGGGCAATTTTAATTATTTTCAAATCCTCCTCGTCCGCACCGCTCCCAAAGCAGTCGCTCGCCGTGCGCACGCAGCCTATTCCGCAGTCGCATACCAGCGCGCACAGACGGGACAGCTCCTGCGACGTAAGCAGGGGCGCCTCCACATTGATTCTCAGGGCTATCTTCTTTGCGGCGGCGCGCAGTCTTCTGAATTCGCGCTTCACATAGCCCCAGCTCCCCTCCTTCACGGCGGGCAGGGGCGCGGTCACCTCCGCCACGTCCGCGCCGTCGCGTATGGCGCGCTTTATCTGCCGCACCTTTATGTCAGTCGTGTCCGTTCCGCCCCACACGGATATGCACGCCGTCACCGACACCGCCGACTCCCCTCCAAGGAAGTCAGAACAAGGCTTAACCAGATACGGCAGAACGCACACCCCGCCTATGCCCAGCTTTTCCGCGTCCTTCAGGGCGCGCCTTAGCTGCGAACGCTCGGCGCACGCGCCCGTCAAAGAAAGTTCCAGCCTGCCAATCGCGGCGCGCGCCTCCGTCACCCTCTTCTGCCGTTTGAATTCGTCGAACTCCTGTCTTTCCTGCGGAGTTATCACAGAGCCCTGCACAATTTCCTGATTGTTTTCCATATAATACCCTTTCTGCCATTATGTACCTGAAAACGGCAAAATATACGGCCGCCTGCGCGCTATAATGCACATATGGAAGCCATAGGAATATTATATCTGTTTATACTGTTTGCCGCCTGCTTTGTGGTGGTGCATATGGTAAAGCTGGCGTGGATGGGACTTAAAAGCTCCCGCCGCAAGCCCGAAAAAAAGCCCGAACCTGAAAAAAAGGAACAGCCCAAGCCCCAGCCTGTGTATTACATAGTGGAAAAAAAGCGCGCCAGGAAAGCGAACTACTCCTCCCCCCGCGAGATAAAGTTCACCGACGAAAAATAGCCGCACCCCGTGTCTGCGCAACAATTATTACAGCGCGAAGCGCGCGGAGCAAATTCAGCTTCGCGCGCCTTGCATTAAATTTACCGATTATGTTTGCGTTCAGGTTCAATGCAAGCAACAATAAAGCACGACGGTTTCCCGCAAACAGGATAGGGGCGGCGGATGTGAAAATGCGCGGCGGAGCATTGAAAAATGCTCCGCCGCGCATAAAAGTAACCCCGCAGCGTGCGGGAATGAGTTGCCGAAATCAATTAAAAGGTCACTGTTCGTAACGGTTGAGGTTGGTGCCGTTTTCCCAAAGCCTTTCCAGATTATAAAAATCGCGCATTTCGTCGTTGAAAATGTGTACTATTACGTCAGTGTAGTCCAACACGTTCCAGCGGCCCTCTCTGCCGCCGTCCTTGCGGGAGGGGATTTCGCCGTAGTCCTTTTCCATCTTCTCTTCAAGATTTTCCGACAGAGCCCGCACCGCCGTGGACGACCTGCCGCCCGCTATCACGAAATAGTCGCACAGGCTGGACTTGTCCGCCACGTCTATATAGACTATGTTCTCCCCCTTTTTTTCAGACAGAATTTTGCATATTGTAAGAACCTTTTCCTTACTAGTCATAAAAATTTTCCTTATTTAATGTGTGATTTTTTTATCCGCCGTTGCGCGGCGGGCGCAAATATCTTTACAGGCCTCCGCCGTAAGCGGATATACCTCCTGCCCGTTTGAGTTAAGATATTCAAGCTGGTGCTTCAGGGCAAGTTCCATACACTCGTCTGCGTCGCGGCAGAACGCGGCGCGGAGTTCTTCCACTCCGGCAAAGCTTCTGCCCTCCTCCAGCATATCCGAAAGATATATCAGCTTTTCAAGGGCGGACATCCCCGCCCTGCCGCTGGTGTGGTAGCGTATGGCGTTTAAAATATCGCCGTCACTGACGCCGAATTTGCGTTCGGCTATATATGCGCCCGTATATTGGTGCATAACGCTGTCAGGAACACCCGCAGGCGGGGTGAAACCTTTCAGCAGCCTGTCTGAAAGTTTTACGTACTTTCCGCAGTCGTGCAGGGCGGCGGCGGTTACAGCCGTCTGTTCGTCTATACCCGCCCGCGCGCAGTTTTCCGCCGCCATAAACGCCACGCGCAGAGTGTGCGCCGCGCGGCTCGGCGTAAGCAGTTTCTGCGCCTCTTTGAGCGCGGGGTTAAGGTAAAACTTGTTTGCAGATATATATTCCGCCACGCTCTGCGGAACATATTGCGATATATCCGACCCGATTGCCGCGGCAACGCGCACCCGCGTGGAAGATACGGGCGCGCCCGTATAGCCCACAACAAAAGGTTCCGCGCCGAACAGCTGTTTTACTTTAAGGCGCGCCTCCTCCACGTCCGCCCCGCCCTGCCGTGCGCACACGGCGATGGTTACGCACTTCAATATGCGTTCGGGGTACACCCACTGCGGAAAGCAGGCAAACATATCCGCGCCCATAAGAAAGTATATCTCATCGGCAGGGTACTGCCGCCTGAGGTGTTCGCAGGTGATATAGGAATAGCTTGCGCCGCCCTTTTTTATCTCATAGTCGGAAACTTCCCC
>CBCPNE010000184.1:0-2854 GCA_965120435.1 uncultured Clostridia bacterium | reverse complement strand
AAATATTTTAAACATTTTTATCACAGATATTTTATACAACACATACATAATAGCGACAACGGCTAAATTATTATAAAAACTTGTCCGCTATACACAGACAAGTTTTTGCCATTTTTTCGCTTTTTTACAGATTATTTATAAAGTCCATCGCACGAGCCATAACGGAGGCGTCCTCTTCACAGATTGCAAAATAGTCGCGCGAAGAGAAAAATTCCTCCCTCTCCTGCCCGCTCATCTTATCGGCGCGGGCAAGCCCCTGACCGAGTTCTTTAAGCAGTTTTTCCGCGGCAAAAGTGTTGTAGGGGTTGTGACCCTTGCCCGCGCATAAGACGCACTGCGCCCCGCCGCTTTTAAGCGCGGAATATGCCGAAACTTCCAGCGGAACCTGAGGGTCGGCGTCCCCCTGGAACAACAGCGCCTTAACGCCGCTCTTTTTAACCGCGCGGGAGGCGCGAACGTTTGCATATCTGCCGAGCAAAAAAAACGCAACAACCTTTAAAAACGGTCTTATCAGGTATGCGAGAGGTCTGCCCGTCACTTCCTCCGCCCTGTAAGAGAGTACCCTCGACGGACTGTCGGGCGCGGCGAAAGCGACGGCTCCGTCAACCTCCTCAAACCTGCCTGCGCACAGCGCGGAGTATCCGCCCATACTGTGGCCGACGTAGACCATCTTTTTATCTTTAAGGCGGGGGTCGGCCTTGGCGAAAGCGGCCGCTGCCGCAAGGCACCTTGTGGAATTTTCCAGCCCCTTCAGCGCCTTTCCTTCTGAAAGGGTACAACCCGAACAGTCGAACGCAAGCACGGCGCAACCCTGCCTGCAGAAGTATGCTATTTCCGTCATATAAGCGCACTGCCCCGGCCCCATTCCGTGCGAAAAAATTATCAGCGTCTTGCACTTTTCAATCTCCGCGCAGGAGTAAATAAAGCCGCCCAGCCTGTCCCTGCCGGCGTACGTGTACACGGGTACGGTTTCAAGGCCGAACTCTTCGGCGGAGAAGTACTTTAAGAGCTTATTCTTTTCAAAGCGGCGTCCGAATGCCGTCCTCTGTGCGTAAGCGGCAACGGCGAGCATTACGGCGCAGTACAAAATTATCGCGGCGGCTATTACCGTCAGAACTATTGCGTATTCAGGCATAAATTCTTAAGGGCGGCAAAAGCCGCCCTTAATCCTCCATTAAAAAAATTACACGATATACTTGTCGTCGAGTTCGGGTGCGGAGTCAATCTCTGCCTTCTTGGCCTCGTAACCACTCTTGCCGAGCAGGGCAAACGTTGCCTTCTTGCCGTTTTCAACGCCGGGCTGATTGAACGTGTTTATGTTGAGCATCGCGCCGGCATACGCCGTCTGGAGTTCAAGCAAGAACATTATCTGCCCCATTGTGAAGGCGTTTACTTCGGGCATGTTTATGGTGTAATTCATTCTGCCTGCGCGCATAAGCGCATAGGCCGTGGCCTTGTTTTCTGCCTGAATGAGTTCCTGCATCGTGTGGCCGCCGAGGAAGCCTACGTCTGGAATATCCTCACAGCCGCGTGCTATGGGCATCTCGCAGGCGTACTTGTCCACGGATATAAAGGTTATAACTTTATCGTAAGGCCCCTCTATATACAGCTGAACCTGGGAGTGCTGGTCTGTCACGCCGAGGCTCTTTACAGGGGTAGTGCCCGCGTTCACGGTGTTGCCGTCATAATCTTCCGCCTTGCCTATGCTCTCCGCCCACAGCTGGCAGTACCAGTCTGAAAGCAGGCGCAGGTTGTCGCAATAGGGCATCATAACGTGAATGTTTTTGCCCTGCTTCATAGTTATGTACATCAGCGCGGCGCAGGCGAGCGCGGGGTTGGCAGAGATTTGCGGCTTGTTGCAGACGCTGTCCATATAGGCGGCGCCCGCAAGCAGACCCTTTATGTCTATGCCGAGTACAGCGGCGGGAAGCAGCCCCACGGGGCAGAGTTCAGAGAATCTGCCGCCAACGCCGTCGGGCAGAACATATTTTTTGAATTTGCCGCCGAAGCTCTGGTCAATCTTTATAAGGTTGCCGCGGCTGGCGTCCGTAGTGAATATCATATTGCGGGCAATGTCAACTCCCGCTTTGGTGAGTACATCCGATATAATAAGATACTGCGCCATCGTTTCTGACGTAGCGCCGGACTTTGAAATGACGTTGAAGCACGTTTTTTCAGGCTCTATGACGTCCAGAAGCGCCTTCATTCTGACGGGGTCCACATTGTCCTCCACATAGAACTTTGGAGCCCCCCCGCGCGCCTTGGCGTTCAGCTCGTTATGGTGAAGATGGCAGAGCGCGTTGAATACCATTGAGGGGCCGAGCGCGCTGCCGCCTATGCCGAGTACCACAAAGTACTTGAAATTTTTGCGGACTTCGCGCGCGGTGGCGATTATGTCGTTGACGATTTCCGTCTGGTTATACGGAAGCTCCGTCCACCCCATAAACAAATCGTCCCTGCCGCGGTTTTCGGTCACATATCTGAACGCCTCTTCCGCCTTTGCCTTGACGGCCTTCAGCTCGGAATCTTTGATACCCCTGTCGCCGAGGAACTTTGCCATCATATTGTTATAGTCCACGGTAACGCGCATCGACCTGCGCCATTCCTTAGTCTTGTATCCCATCGTTTACCTCCCTTAATTACAGATTTTTTTCCGTCTTTTACATTATAAGTCAATTTCACCGCTTAGTCAATACCGAAATTTTATTTTTTTGGCGGTAAATTTTATCCCGCTACACTTTACAAAACATTTGTTTGTGTGATATAATTCATATATGGCTCAGGAACTGACAGCCGACCAGATTGCGGCGGAAAAGTTAATATCAGACTGGTTTTACCGCTCTGACAGGCAGGT
>CBCPNE010000183.1:0-3048 GCA_965120435.1 uncultured Clostridia bacterium | reverse complement strand
GTGCGAGGATATGGCAAGTGTATGGCGCTTGATTTTTTAATCCGCCACAAAAAATGCGCGGCGGCTGCAAAACGGATAATTTTTTTGCGATTTTTTTTTTGGGAGCGGGGGCGCGCGGCTCAACGCCGCGCGCCCCTGCGCATAAAAAACAAGTCGCAAGAAATAAAATAAACAAGTCACAATAAAATTATCAGTTTTTAAGCCGCCGCGCAAAATGCACGGCAGCTGCTTAAAAACTCAAGCGCCATACTTTCGCCATATCCGCGCACGATACCCCGCACTATGTGCGATACAAACATTATTTCTGCGGTCTGTTCTCTGCAAGATATTCCACTGCGGAGTGCGCGGCTATGTTGCCTTCGCCCACCGCCTTTGCGTACTGGTACGGCCTGCCCGTGCAGTCGCCCGCGGCAAACACACCCGCAATGTTGGTGCGGCACTGCCTGTCCGACACAATATGCCCTCCCTCCGTTGCCAGACCGTGCAACAGCGTAGAGGGGGCGACGGACGCGCGCAGAATAAAAAAGCCGTCCACATCAAGCACGCCGTCCGCAAACACCAGCCGCTCAACTTTGTAGGAACCCTCTATCCGCTTTGGCATCTTCATTAAAATTTCGCAATCTGGTGCGGATATGTCGCAGTCCCTGTACATAGGCATAAGATACACTTTACCCGCAACCGAACAGAGAAATTCCGCCTCGTGTTCAAAGCGCTTGTCCGCGCACAGCACGGCGATAGTCTTGCCCTTATACAAGAAGCCGTCGCAGGTGGCGCAGTAACTCACCCCACGCCCCAGAAATTTCTCCTCGCCCTGTACAGGCTTTGCGGAGGAAACGCCCGTGCATAGAATTAAGGAACGACATTCATAGGTATCTTCACCCACCGCCACGGCAAACCTGCCGCCGAGGTCGTATATGGCAGTTACAACGCCGCTCTTTGCCTCCAGCCCCATTGCCGAGGCGTGGTTTTCAAACGCCCACACAAGCTGTCTGCCCGTGACGTCAGGCAGGCCGGGATAGTTGCGGACGAACTCTGCCGAGGCGGCCTTTTCAGAAACGCCGCTGCCCAGCCAGATAAAATTTTTATTTAAAATTTTTAAGTTGATTGCCGCGGACACGCCCGCGGGCCCGCCGCCTATCACGGCGCAGTCGTACAGCATAAAATTCCTCTTTAAAAATTTTGCGTCATTTTTTTGCACACGGCCGCATATACGGCCGCCTAAGTTAATTTTAACCTGTTTGGGGCACATATAAACCAAAGCGCCGCGAAGGTTTTCCGCGGCGCATAAAAATTGGTCTTGTATTATTCCGGCTGTTCGGGCGGTGACATACGCGTCAGACGCGCGCCCTCCTCCTCCAGCGCCTTATCGGGTACGGAGCGGCTGCTCTTTGCAACGTTCTGCTCCACGTTGACCTTGGCGCGCTCTGCGGGAATTATCGTGCCCACGCCCGCAACGCAGCCGCCGGGACAACCCATTCCCTCTATCATATAGCCGTTGAGCTTGCCCGCCTTGCACAGCATAAGGGCTTTGCGGCAGTCGGCAAGTCCTTCGGCGTGCTGAATCTTGACCTCAGTGCCGGGGTAGTATTCGTTTATGCACTTTTCAATGGCGTTTGAAACGCCGCCGGCCACAGCGTAACCCCTGCCCGCGCCTGTGGCAATATCTGATACGGGACTGGCTTCAAGCTCTTCCAGCTTAACCTCCCTGGCTTCAAACATTCCCGCAAGCTCTTCAAAGGTTATTACAAAGTCCACATAGCTCTTGATATATGTGCGGGAAGCTTCCAGCTTTTTGGCTGCGCAAGGGCCTATGAACACCACGCGCGCCTGTTCGTCCACCTCTTTTATGTGGCGGGCGGTTGCAACCATTGGCGTGAGTTCCTGGGAGATTTCCTCCGCAAAGTCGGGAAACTGCCTGCGGGTGAGTTCTACCCACGCGGGGCAGCAGCTGGTGAAAAGGAAGGGCAGCTTGCCCGTTGCAACTGAATTTACGTAGTGATGAGCCTCCGTTATGCAGCCCATATCTGCGCCGTAGGCAACCTCATAAATCTCCTTGAAACCGAGCTTTAAAAGGCCTGTTTTTATCTGTCCTATGGAAACTTTAGGCCCGAACTGTCCCGCTATGGCGGGGGCTATCGCGGCAACCACTTTGTCGCCCTTCTTTATGGCGCGTATAAGTTGGAATATCTGCGATTTATCGGCAATGGCGCCGAAGGGGCAGGCAGCCATGCACTGCCCGCAGGCAACGCACTTGTCGTTATCTATGTGCGCCCTGCCGTATTCGTCGGAGGATATGCACTTTATACCGCACGCCGCCGCGCAGGGACGGATGTGATGCGCGATTGCGTCATAGGGGCAGGCAGCCTTGCACCTGCCGCACTTTATGCACTTTGACTGGTCGATAAAGGCGTGTCCGTTGACTATGGATATGGCCTCCTTGGGGCAGGCCTTTATGCACGCGTGCGAAACGCAGTTGCGGCACTGGTCGCTTACAACATATTCGTTGTCCGGACACTTGTCGCAGGCGGAGGGAATTACCTGCATAAGAGGCGGTTCGTAGTACTTGTCAGCAATGTTGCTTGCGGAAAGACCCTCGGTTATATGTACGGGTTTGTTTGCGGGACGGAGCGAAAGCCCCATTGCAAGGCGCACCCTCTCCGCCGCTATCTGGCGCTCCCTGTAAATATTCTCTCTGTACCTCGGCTCCTCGTCGGGAGTAATGATATAGGGTATGGCCTCTATATCGCCCGCGATGGCATCCGACTTGTAGGCCACCTTTGCCACTTCGGCAAAAATTTTGCGTCTTAAATCTGTTACAACGCTCTGACTCTTCATAAAACCACCTTAAGCTTTTATTACCAGACGATTATATCACAGCGCACGCACAATTTGCAATACACTTTCGGGTAATTTTTCTGCGATTACATAAATTTACATTTGCCGTGCCGTACGGCGGACAGACGGCCGCCGCGCGCGGCAGTACTCAGCCGCGCGCGGCGGATATGCAGTCCATAAGTTTGCGGGTATTCTCGTCGCCGAGTTCGCGGG
>CBCPNE010000182.1:0-5253 GCA_965120435.1 uncultured Clostridia bacterium | reverse complement strand
ATAACGAGGGGCAAACCCCCTCCCCCCAGCGGCGCACGGCAAAACAAAAGCCGTGCGCCGCAATAATTTTAAAGAGCGGAGAGCTGTTTTTCTATGCGCTCTTTCATTTCAAGATATTTTTCAAGTTTTGCGCGCTCCTCGTCCACCAGCTTCTTGGGCGCCTTTGCCATAAAGCCTGCGTTGTTGAGTTTGCCGTCCGCGCGCCTGATTTCCGCAAGCACCTTGTCAAGCTCGCCGTTAAGCCTTTCGCGCTCCTTTTCAAGGTCCACAAGGTCGCCCATAGGCACTAACACCGTGGCGCAGCTTACAACCTTTGCAGCGGCGTTTTCACCCGCCTCCGCGGCGGAGGATACATATTTTATCTCCTGTGCGCCCGCAAGCCGCTTTATGCTGTCCTCATTGGAGGCGATAAGCCGTTTATTTTCCGTCACGAGATATAGCGTAACCTTTTTGGAGGGGGCGCAGCCCGTCTCCGTCTTAAGCGCCCTCACCGCCTTTATTATATCCATAATGCCGGAAAAGGCAGTACTCTCCTTTCTGTAGGTCAGGCGGGAATTGTAGCGGGGATATGCCGCAAGCATTATCCTGCCCTGCGCGCCGGGGAGTTCGGAATATATCTGCTCCGTTATGAAAGGAACAAAGGGATGCAACAGTTTGAGCGCGCCGTCCAGCACATACGCAAGCACGGCCACAGCCGCGTCCTTTTTGCCGTCGTCTTCTGACCAGAGCGCGGACTTGGTGAGTTCTATATACCAGTCACAGAAGTCGTCCCACATAAAGTCATAGGCCGTCTGACAGGCTATGCCGAGTTCAAACTTGTTGAGGGCAAGCGTTACGTCGCGTATGGCCGACTGAAGGCGGGATATTATCCACTTATCCGCATAGCCGAGCTTGACTTCGGAAATGGGTTTTACTTTGCGCCCTTCGCAGTTGGTGAGTACATATCTGGCGGCGTTCCAAATCTTGTTCATAAAGGCGGCCGCAGACTGAACCTTTGCGTCGGAATACCTTATGTCGTTGCCCGTAGACACGCCCTGCAGCAGTGAAAAGCGGAGCGCGTCTGCGCCGTATCTGTCTATAATCTCCAGCGGGTCTATGCCGTTGCCGAGCGATTTTGACATCTTGCGGCCCTGTTCGTCGCGCACTATGCCGTGCATAAGCACATACCTGAACGGTACTTTGCGCATATGCTCTATGCCGGAAAACATCATTCGCGCAACCCAGAAGAAAATTATGTCGTACCCCGTGACGAGTACGTCCGTGGGGTAGAAGTATTCGAGGTCTGAGGTGTCCTCCGGGAAGCCCAGCGTGGAGAACGGCCACAGCGCGGAGGAAAACCAGGTGTCAAGCACGTCCTCGTCCTGCCTGATATGCGCAGAGCCGCATTTGGGGCATACGGAGGGGTCCTCTTTGGCGCAGATTACTTCGCCGCAGTCGTCGCAGTACCAGATTGGTATGCGGTGTCCCCACCAGAGCTGGCGGGATATGCACCAGTCTTTGACGTTCTCCATCCAGTTGTAGTATGTCTTTGCAAACCTTTCGGGAATGAAACTGGTCTTTTTGTTCATTACGGCGTCTATGGCGGGGCGGGCGAGCGGCTTCATCTTAACGAACCACTGCTTGGAAACCATAGGCTCTATGGAGGTATGACAGCGGTAGCAGTGGCCGACGCTGTGCGCGTGCGGTTCAATCTTTACAAGATTGCCCAGCGCCCTGAGTTCCTCCACCACGGCCTTGCGGCATTCGTAGCGGTCCATTCCGCAGTACTTGCCCGCAAGCTCGTTCATAGTGCCGTCCTCGTTCATTACGCGCACCATCTCAAGGTTGTGCCTTAAGCCGACTTCAAAGTCGTTGGGGTCGTGCGCGGGCGTGATTTTAACGCAGCCCGTGCCGAACTCCATATCGGCGTGTTCGTCGGCAACGACGGGTATGGGCTTGCCGATTATGGGCAGAATTACATTTTTGCCTATAAAATTTTTGTATCTCTCGTCGGCGGGGTTTACCGCCACGGCCGTGTCGCCGAACATAGTTTCGGGGCGGGTGGTGGCAACAATCACTCCCTCCGCGTCAGAACCTTCGAGGAAGTACTTGAGGTGCCAGAAATATGAATTTTCATCCTCATACTCCACTTCCGCGTCAGAGAGAGCGGTGCGGCACTTCGGGCACCAGTTTATTATACGGTCGCCATGATAAATAAGTCCCTTGTTGTATAAGTTGACAAACACCTCCCTCACCGCGCGAGAACACTTTTCGTCCATGGTGAAAGCGAGGCGGGACCAGTCGCAGGAAGAGCCGAGTTTTTTGAGCTGGGTTACTATCCTGCCGCCGTACTTTTCCTTCCACTCCCACGCATATTTCAAAAATTCCCCGCGGGAGAGATTTTCCTTGTCTATGCCCTGCTTTTTGAGCTGTTCCACTATCTTTACTTCCGTTGCAATGGAAGCGTGGTCCGTTCCGGGCAGCCACAGGGCGCAGTAGCCCTGCATTCTTTTGAACCTTATCAGCGTATCCTGATATGTTTCGTCCAGCGCGTGCCCCATATGAAGCTGGCCCGTTATGTTGGGCGGAGGCATCATAATGGTAAAGGGAACTTTATTGTCGTCCCTTTCGGCGCGGAAACAGTTTTCTTCTTCCCACTCTCTGTATATCTTATCTTCAAAAGATGCGGGATTGTAAGATTTTTCCATAAATAACCTCTTAGTATATGAGGATTAAATTATAAAACAAAAGGGCGCGCATTGTCAAACATAACGAAAGGCGCATAAAATGTATTATTAATTTTTTAAAAGGCAGGACCAGATGAAAAAACGCATAATTTCAGTCATCGCGGCCGCCGCGGCGGCGCTGGCAATCCCCCTTTCTCTTGCGGGTTGCAGCAGCGATGACAACGTTATAAGAATAAACGAAGTTACCCATTCGGTGTTCTATGCGCCGATGTATCTTGCCGACGCTCTCGGCTATTATGCCGAGGAGGGCTTTGAGGTGGAATTCACCAACGGCGGCGGCGCGGACAACACGATGGCCGCAGTGCTGTCGGGTTCGGCAGACGTAGGCTTCTGCGGACCTGAGGCGGCTATGTATATACTCATAGGCGGCTCTTCGGACGCGCCGAAAGTTTTCGGCCAGCTGACCAAGCGCGACGGAAGCTTCCTCGTGTCCCGCACGGACGAAGCGGATACCTTTGATTGGAGCGACCTTGAGGGCAAGGAAATACTTGCAGGCAGAAAGGGCGGCGTGCCCGCAATGACGTTTGAATATACGCTTAAAACGCTCGGCATAAACGCAACGCTCAACTACGACGTGGACTTCAACTATATGACGGCGGCGTTTGAGAGCGGAATAGCCGACTACTGCACTATGTTCGAGCCCACCGCCACCGAATATCAGGACGCGGGCAAAGGCTATATAGTGGCCTCAGTAGGCGAACAGTCGGGCGAAATACCCTATACCTGCTTCACCGCAAAGACCAGCTATATAGAGAGCAACCCCGACAAGATAGAGGGGCTGCTGCGCGCGATAACCAAGGCGACAAAATACATTATGGAACACGAAAGCACGGAAGTCGCGCAGTACCTGACGGCCTACTTTGACGGCACCTCTGAGGAGAGCCTTGCAAATTCCGTTCAGTCATATAAGGACATAGACGCCTGGGTAACCAATATGGCTATGGAGGAAGAAGCCTTCAACAGGCTTCAGGATATAATGGAATATGCGGGCGAACTTGAAAGAAGAGTAGGCTTTGACGAACTGATACTCACCGACGTCGCGCAGAAGGTATACGAAGAAGTTTACGCATGAATCTTGCATTTTACGACGTAGGTTACACCTATCATACTCTCACGGGCGAAACCAGGGCGCTGGAACACCTCTCCTTTGATGTGGAAGAGGGCGAATTTGTATCGGTAATAGGCCCGTCCGGCTGCGGCAAGTCCACCATTCTCTCCCTTGCGGCGGGGCTGATAACCCCGTCCGAGGGCAAAATAGAGCGCGGCGGAGGGCAGTTCGGATATATGCTTCAGACGGACGCACTCTTTCAGTGGCGCACGGTGGAACAGAACATCTTCCTCCCGCTTGAGGTAAAGAAGAAGAATACTCCGCAGATGCGCAAAAACGCCATAGAGCTTGCGGAAAAGTACGGGCTCAAGGACTTCCTTAAAAAGAGCCCTTCGCAGCTTTCAGGCGGAATGAGGCAGAGAGTGGCCCTGATACGCACGCTGGCGGCCCAGCCGCAGACGCTGCTTTTAGACGAACCCTTTTCCGCGCTGGACTACCAGACCCGCCTTGCCGTATGCGACGACGTTCAGGCCATAATAAAGGGAGAAAAAAAGACGGCCCTTCTGGTCACGCACGACATATCGGAGGCGATAGCCCTTTCAGACAAAGTTATAGTGCTGTCTGCGCGCCCCGCGCACGTTGTGGGCGTACACGCCATAACATTCGGCGGGGGAAGCCCCAAACACAGAAGGGAATGCAGTCAGTTCGCCTCCACCTTTGAACTTCTGCGCAAAGAGCTGGGCATCTGACGCGGCGCGCAACACAAAACAGGCGGGAATATCCCGCAACAAACGCCTGAATAAGGCGCAATACGGAACTTGCTTATGAAACACTCGGAACACAAAAAATACTCTCCCCGGCACGCGTTGTACTTAAAGAAAATAAGGCTGAACAAGATATTCGTTCACACGGCGAGAGCGCTCATACTCGTCGCCGTACTCGGCATATGGGAGCTGTGCGCCGGCCTGAACGTGATAGACCCGTTCATAACCAGCTCGCCCTCGCGCGTGCTGTCCACAATAGTCAGCCTTGCAGAGGCGGGCACGCTGTTCTACCATATAGGCATTACAGTGATGGAGACGATTATCGGCTTTGTTATAGCCGTTGCAGCGGGCTACCTGATAGCCGTGCTGCTGTGGATAAACGACAGCGTGCGCAGGATATTTGAGCCGTATATCGTGGTAATCAACGCGCTGCCCAAAATAGCGCTCGGCCCGCTGATTATAATCTGGATAGGCACGGGATATTCGGCCATAATTTTTATGACGATACTCGTCAGCATAATCGTATGTATAATGAATATGCTGTCCGGCTTTATATCCGTGGATAAGACTAAACTGATGCTTCTGAGGTCTATGGGCGCGGGCAAACTTACCATACTCAGAAAGCTGATAATCCCCGCCTCCCTCCCCGCCTTTATGAATACGCTTAAAGTTGCGGTAGGGATGGCATGGATAGGCTCAATTATGGGCGAATATA
>CBCPNE010000181.1:0-3375 GCA_965120435.1 uncultured Clostridia bacterium | reverse complement strand
GCACGGCGCTGCCCTTTTCTTTCCGGGACTGTTGCCCCTTGCTTACTATCTGGGAGTAGTCAAACGCCTTGTCGTGTACGATAGGCTTCCACCTCACCCGCATAAACAGCGAAACTATGCTTATCGGCAGGTTGACGAGGTCGAACCAGAAAAAGGTGAACAAAGTTACAGGCCGATTAACCGTTAATTAGGGGCCTTATATATGCCGTCTATTAAGTCAAATCAGCCGTTATTTTTTCGGCTGTTATAATCTGCAATCACTCTCTCATACTCCGCGGCCGCGTCCCGCACGGCGCTCTCCCACGTGTAGACAAGCTCTGTGCAGCCGTCGCATACGTCGCCGCTGAATATCCTCTCCGTTTTGTCCGCCCACGCCGTCACGTCAAGCTTTTCCGTGTAGCCGTTTACGCCGTCGGTTATTATCTCCGCCGCAGACGACCCCTCAGGCACAAACGAAGGCGTATGAAATGCCGCCGCCTCCTGAATAACCAGTCCGAACGTATCGAATGTGGAGGGAAACAGTACCAGGTTTGCACGCGCATAGAAAGCGCTCAACTTTCTTCTGTCGCATACAAAATCGGTAAATACAGTTATATCGGATATTCCAAGCTTTGCGGCGAACTTCTTGTGCGCCTCAAGTTCTTCGCCTCCGCCGACCACAAAAAATCTGCACTTGAATCCCCGCCTTTTAAGTTCGGCTATGACCTTAAGCGAAAATTTTATATTCTTTACCGAAACTACCCTGCCCGCATACAAAAAAATGCGTTCGTCGCGGGATATTCCGTATTCTTTTTCTATCTCCGCAGAGAGGGCGGCGCACTCCTGATAAGACGCGACGCTCATATCGGTGCCGTTGCGCATAACCTTTATATCGCCCCTATAGCCGTAAGAGCGCAAGGTCTGCGCCGCGCTCACGCTCACTGCCCACACATATTCCAGCCTGTTTATGTTGCGCATTATAATCTTCATCATAACGGCCGTTATAAGGCGGGAACGGGTAAAGCGCAGAAATTCATCCCTGAATTTGGTGTGAAAAGTGTAGACGACAGGTATGCCGTGCCGCCTGCCGTATCTGAAAAAATACGAGCATATTGCAAACGGCGAATGGGCGTGCAATATGTCCGGCCTGAGCTCATCGAGCATCTTTCTGAGTTTTTTGTCGGATTTCGGCGTGGAATTGCGGAAGCCGAGAAAGGGCACGGCGAGCGAGCGGTTATGAAATACTCCTTCGCAGTAACCAGCCTCCCCCTCCGCGTCGGCTTTCGCGCCGTAGGACGGGGCGACAATGCGGCATATATCCCCGCGCTTTTCCAGCCTGTCGCGGCAGTTGGATACGACGTTTGTCACGCCGTCCACCTGCGGATACCATGCGTCTATTCCGAGAACTATGCGCCTACTCATTTTTCACCGATTTAACCGTCCGAGCCGATTTTCTGCCCGCTATATTTTTGATTATGAGGTCGACTATTGTTATGACCAAGCCGATTATTATATAGATATAGTACACTGAAAAGCGCCAGAAGAGTACCGACCAGGAGAGGGCGGCCCCCGCCGCAACGTTGAATGCAAGAGCGCCCATTCCCTCCACCACGCCGGAATTGCCGGGTGTGGGTATGAAGGATACGCCGAAAACCGCAAAAACGTTGAGCGCCATTATTTCAAAGAACATTCCGCCCACCTCGCAAGAGAGGGCGTTCATCACAAAATACGGCACCGAGAAAGTCAAAAAGTTTTCAGCAAAACAGCACAGCACGAACAGAATGAGGCAGACGGGGCGCTTTACTATAATTTTAAAGGAGTTGGTGAAGTCGTCTACGACTTTCAGCGCCTTTGCCATTACGCGGTATTTATGCTTTACTATGCGCAGCTTTACGCCTAAGTTTATAAACCAACCGGTGAGCTTGTGCGCAAGGCGGGGCATACATACGAAAAAAACGATGAATACCGGCAGAATGAGGTTTATTGCAAGGCCCACCCAGCCGCACACCAGAAGCAGCGTTTTACCTACTTCAACGTTATCTATATATCCGAGCGATACGCCGAGTATCATAAACACTGCGCCGATGAACGTAAAGGCGAATATGCTGCCGAAATAGCGTATCAGCACTACCGCCGACGAATTTGCCCCGCTTACGCCTTTTGTGGTCATATAGTATATCTGCATAGGCTGGCCGCCCGTTGATAAGGGCGTTACGCCGTCATAAAATTTGCCCAGGAAGCTGGTCTTGATTGCTACCAAGGGGCGAACTCTGCCGATAACCGCCCTGTTGACCACGCAGAACTTGAGACAGTCAATAATCATTATACCCGCGACGACGGCGAGCAGTATGAGCGCGCCGGATAGCTCTACGCTGTTCATAGCCTCGCTGAACGACATTCCGCCGTCCTCAGAAATTTCTCCCGAAATGCTGAACAGGCTGTAAAGGCCGAGGCCTATCACAACTACGAGCAGAACATTCAGTACCCATCTGTGCTTCTTTTTGGGCGGCCGGGCGGTTTTCATATGTCCGTCCGCAGCTCCCTGTCCGTCAGCGGGCGCACCTTTTGCAGCGGGCGCGCCGTCCGTAGCGGAAGAACAGACCTCTCCCTCCGCCCCCGCGACGTGCGG
Organism: uncultured Clostridia bacterium; assembly: GCA_965120435.1. Classification (GTDB taxonomy): domain Bacteria; phylum Bacillota; class Clostridia; order Christensenellales; family Borkfalkiaceae; genus Coproplasma. The sequence goes on along the minus strand of CBCPNE010000181.1, from coordinate 767 downwards.
AAGCTCAGCGGCTGTGCCGTCAGTCCCCTGCGCTGAAGGCTCGGAGCAGTCGGCAGTACCGCCGTTATTCAATTGTTTTTTCTCTTCTTCAATCTCCACAATACCTCCGCATACAGGCCGCATACTCGGTTAAAAATTCTTTCCGAGCCATATCAGCGGCAAAAAAAACAGAAGCTGTCCGCCAAAAAATTTCCTACGCCCAATTATATAATATATGCAAAATGTTGTCAATATTTTGCTTTATTTATAATAAGGATTATTACATTTGTCATAAATAAAATATTGCACCCGCCGCAACGGGTGCAATATTTTAATAATACGGCAATTACTGCGCACGCTCGCCCTTGCCGAAGAAAAACAGTGCCACCGTGCCGGGGCCGGTATGTGAACCTATTACAGTGCCTATGCTGTAAATTTCCACCTTGCCGCCCAGCGAGGGGAAGGCTGCCTCCACCATATCTTTGAGCTGATTTGCCTCCGCCTGCATCATAGAGTGGCTTATATAGCACTTGCCGCTGTAAGCAAGTCCGCCCTCCGCGTCCGCACACATAGTCGAAAACAAATCCTTCACCGCCTTCTTTCTGCCGAGAGCCTTCCTGCGCACTACCAGCTTACCATGGTCATTTACGTCCATAACGGGACAGATATTCAGCAGCGAACCTATAGCAGCAGCGGGCCCGGATATTCTGCCGCCGCGCTTGAAATGGGCGAGGTTTGTCGCAAAAAACAGGTGCTTTACGCGCAGTTTGTTTTGCTCTGTCCACTCC
>CBCPNE010000180.1:0-5425 GCA_965120435.1 uncultured Clostridia bacterium | reverse complement strand
TGTTTGCGTCGTACCACATTGCCGCTCTGCAGTTTTCTGTTGCCGTACATTTGCTAATCAGGGTGTTGCGGCAGTGCCAGAGGGGGTATCGCAGGTCAAACAGGCAATGTTCTGCCGAAATATTTCTGCATTCTTTGAGCGCCGACTCGCCGTCTTCTTCGCCTTCAAAGCGGCAGTTTACAAGTTTTATGTCTTCGGCGGCATAAAGTGCGCGCTCTTCCGGGAATTGTTTGTTTTCAATAGTATTCATATCAGTTATATTTTATAACCTGCGCCGTCCGCGGTCAAACTGTTTTGAACCCTCATTCAATGCCTGTTTTGCGTGGCTTGCCATACGCGCAGGGTATACCTCTGCGGCATAACTATCGGCGGCAGTTTGTATCTGTGATGTCGGTTGTATATATGGGCACGCTTGCTTTGAAAGGTATTCTGAACGGTCTGACCGCGTTTCGCGGAGGGGCGTATATTTTCACAAGGCTATAAAAACTTGCAAAAATGAAGGTATTGCTTTATAATAATTGCATTGTTCTGGCGGCGCTGTCTGGCGCTTTTGGAGATTTAATGGATAAGATTGTTTTATTTTTTGAAACTACGATAACTGCCCCATCTCCGTGGGGAATTTTTCATCTGTGTTGTCTTGCGCTTGTGGCGGCGGTTTCTGTGGCGATATGCTTGTGCGGCGCAAAGCTGCGCGCTTGCCCGCGCGTTGCGCACGGCATTACCTGCGGGATAGGTGCTTTCCTCATTGTCATAGAGTGTCTTAAACAGGTATCTTACGGGCTCCACGTTTCTGTGGCGGGCGAAGTGTATTGGGACTATCCCTGGGGGATATTCCCGTTCCAATTTTGTTCTACGCCCTTGTATGTATGTGCGGCTCTTGCCTTTACGAAGAGGGGCAGCGCCGTCAGAGAGGCGCTTAACGCCTTTCTTGCAACTTATGGTGCGTTTGGCGGTACAGTGGTTTTGCTTCACCCCGACGCGGTACTCACAGAACTGTTGTTTGCTAGTCTTCACAGTATGGTATGGCACGGGCTTTTGTTTGTACTCGGTATAATTCAGTGGGCGGGAGGTACTTTCCGCTTTAAAATTACAGTATGGCTTAAAAGCACTGCAATCTTTGCGCTCTTTGTGGCAATAGCTCTCGCCCTCAATCTTGCCCTTCCGGGGTTGAGCGAAGAGTATGGCTTCAATATGTTCTATATAAGCCCGTATGTTCCTTGCACAATACTGTTCCTTGTTGAAATCTGGGAAGTTGCGCCTTACCCTGTGTTTCTTGCGGTATATGTGCTGGGCTTTGCTGTTGTGTCTGCCGCTATATTCTATGTAATGGGCTTTATATTTTCGGCTGTAAGGGGGCGGGGAGCGTACCGATATGTGACCGCGACTTTCTGTGTGGGCGCAAAGCCATACAAAATGCGCACCTTTAAAATAAAAAGACGGAAACGCCGGTAACGATTACAGCTGAAAAGTTCTTGCGGGTTTGTGTGTTTTATTAATTGAATAAACAGTATGCCGCAATTAACGCTGTTATTGTTGGGCGGCGTGTTTTATCCGATGGGCAGGATGTGCGCGCGTGTGCAGTCATTTGAATTTTAATTTCTGTGGTATCTTCTTTTTGGCGGTGATGTGAATTTATGTTGTTTAAAAATTTCAGGTTCGGCACCACGCCGTTTGTTTTTGCTATGTTTGCGGTGGTGGGAGGCTTTTTAGAGGCTTTCACATTTGCACTGCACGGCGGTGTGTTCTGCAACGCGCAGACGGGCAATGTGGTTATGCTGGCGGTAAACTTTGCCTGCGGCAACTTTACGGACGGGTTGAACTATGTCTATTCCATAGCGGCTTATATAGCGGGTATTCTCCTTTCGGCCATAATACCTATGCGCTTTAAAAAGGTCAACTGGCCATTTGTGGTCACGGCGCTTGAAATCGTCGTTCTGGTCGCAATCGCCTTCATTCCCGAAAGCGCTTCGGATTGGTACACATACGTCACCGTTGCTTTCATATGTTCGGTGCAGTACAACAGCTTTACCAAACTGCACGGGGTGGCGCTGGCCACAACTTTCTGTACCAACAATATACGCCAGACGGTGCTGCACCTGATGAACGGCATAACTCAGAAGAGCAGGGAAGAATACAAAAAGAGCGGCATATATGCCTTTATTATTCTGTGTTTTGCGCTGGGCGCGGCGGTGGGGGTGCTTGCAGCGGACGGCATAGGCAACTACTGTATTCTGATATGCCCCGCCCTGCTTGTTCCCGTGCTGGCGCTGTTCATTGCGGACGTATCCCTTTCCGCACGGCGGCGCAAAGCCGTGGCGCAAACCGCACCTTTGCCGCCTGAGGACGACGCGTCGGACGACTGAAAAAAATAAAATCTGCTTTAAACTATTGACAAACGCCGAAACCGCGGCTATAATTGATTTGAATTTAATAGCTAAATCGTTGACGTAAAGAGTAATCTGCGATATAGCCGGCTGTAAAGAGAGCTCCGGACGGTGGAAGCGGAGCGGCGGTTGCGGATGAATGGGTTACTGAGAGCGGACGTGAAGGGCGGCATTGCCTGCGTAGCGTCTGACGGGTCTTTCCCGTTACAGAAAGAGGGCGTTGGCAGACGCCCGCAAAGAGGCAGTTTTTAAACTGTGAAATTGGGTGGCAACACGGATAAATTCGTCCCAAACGGATTTACCCGTGTTTTGTTTTTTTAACGGTTGTCGGGCTATTAAAAATCACAACAGGACATACGGAGGTAAAAATTATGTCTGCAAAAAAAATTCCCTACAAAATGTATCTCACCGAAGATGAGATGCCTAAAACATGGCTCAACTTAAAGGCCTTTATGAAGGAACAGCACGAACCTTTCCTCAATCCCGGCACAGGCAAGCCCTGCACGCCTGAAGAACTTGAGGTTGTGTTCTGCAAGGAGTGCGTAGAGCAGGAACTCAACTGCACCGATAAAGAGATTGAAATCCCCGAAGGAATAAGGAACTTCTACAAGACGTTCCGCCCGTCGCCCCTCGTAAGGGCATACTTTCTTGAAGAGATGCTGGATACCCCTGCGGAAATTTATTATAAGTTCGAGGGCAACAACACCTCCGGCTCGCACAAACTCAACTCGGCGGCGGCGCAGGCATATTACGCAAAACAGCAGGGACTTAAGTCTATAACAACAGAAACGGGCGCGGGGCAGTGGGGTACTGCGCTTGCGATGGCGGCGGCCTTCTACGGACTGAACCTCAAGGTGTATATGGTTAAAACTTCCTACGAGCAGAAGCCCTACCGCAAAGAGGTCATCCGCACATACGGCGCGGACATAATTCCCTCGCCTTCAGATACAACCGAGGCGGGCAGAAAGATTCTCGCCGAATTCCCCGGTACGGGCGGTTCGCTCGGCTGCGCCATAGCGGAGGCGGTGGAAACCGCCGTTAAAACGCCCGACTGCCGCTATGTGCTGGGCTCCGTACTCGACCATGTGCTTCTGCACCAGTCTGTAATAGGTATGGAGAGCAAGATTGTTCTCGATAAATACGGCGTTCAGCCCGATATAGTAATCGGCTGCGTGGGCGGCGGCTCCAACTACGGCGGCCTGATTTCGCCCTTTATGGCGGACAGGCTTCAGGGCAAAACCAACACCCGCTTCATCGGCGTAGAGCCTGCAAGCTGCCCCTCTATGTCGCGCGGCAAATATGCCTACGACTTCTGCGACAGCGCAAAAATCACTCCGCTTGCAAAGATGTACACTCTCGGCTGCGAGTTTATGCCCTCGCCCGACCACGCCGGCGGCCTGAGGTATCACGGAATGAGCCCCGTCGTTTCCAAGCTCTATCACGACGGCTATATGGAAGTAAAGGCTGTCAGACAGACGGAGGTGTTTGACGCGGCAGTAAGGTTTGCGCGCTGTGAGGGCATACTTCCCGCGCCCGAATCCAGCCACGCAATAAAGGTTGCAATGGACGAAGCTGTAAAGTGCAGAGAGACGGGGGAAAAGAAGGTAATACTCTTCGGTCTTACCGGCACGGGCTACTTCGACCTCACCGCCTACAAGAGCTTCAACGAGGGCACTATGAAGGACAATGTTCCCACCGACGCCGACCTTGAAGGGGGCTTTGCCAGCCTTCCCGCAACGGGCAACAAATAAGACGGTCTTTTACGGTAAATATCTGTTCGCCTGCGTATGCGCGGGCGATTTCAATTAAAAAACAGCTTTCAAAAACTTGTAAATTGTTCGGCGGCGTGGTATAATATCGCCGAAAAGAATAAGATTAATTTTAACAGGAGAACAGTTATGGCAAAGATAACCAAGGACACCCTCATTGCGGATTGTCTCAAGATAAACCCAAACAGCGCTGAAATTCTTCAGGCGGTGGGTATGCACTGCATAGGCTGCGCTATGGCCCACGGCGAAACCATAGAAGAGGCCGTGTTTGTTCATGGCAACGACCTTGACAAGCTGCTTGAAAAGCTTAACGAGGGTTTGACGGACTGATATGAAGAACCGCGCTTTCTGCGCGGTTTTTTCATTTGAACGTAAAATGCTATGTTTGATAAAAATCAGATTGAAACGTTCAGGAATATTATAAACAAGTCCCGCCGCGCGGTGTTCTTCGGCGGGGCGGGGGTAAGCACGGAGAGCGGAATACCCGATTTCCGCTCGCAGGACGGGCTGTATAATCAGAAGTATGCCTATCCCCCCGAATATATGCTCTCTGCCACTTTCTTCAAGGCACACGCCGAGGAGTTCTTTGACTTCTACCGCGAAAAAATGGTGTACCCGTCCGCAAAGCCGAACGCCGCCCATCTTGCTCTGGCGCGGTGGGAGAGGGAGGGCAGGCTGGCCGCCGTCATAACGCAGAACATAGACGGCCTGCACCGGCTGGCGGGCAGCAAAACCGTACTCGAACTCCACGGCAGCGTGTGGCGCAACCGTTGCACGCGGTGCGGGGAGAGCTATCCGCTGCAAGCTGTTATCGGTTGCGGCGGAGTGCCGCATTGCCGTTGCGGCGGTATAATTAAGCCTTCGGTCGTGCTGTATGAAGAGCCGCTGGACGGTAACACGCTTGAACTTGCCGTAAGATACATATCGCAGGCGGATACTCTGATAATAGGCGGCACTTCCCTCGCGGTGTATCCTGCGGCCGGGCTGATAGATTACTTCCGCGGCGAAAATCTTGTGGTGGTGAATAAGGGCGCACCCGCGAAGAAGGCGGCGGGCGCGCTGTACATAGACGGCGGTATTGCCGACTTCTTCTCACGGATATAGATTGTTGAATAAGAAGACTGCCCTGCGCGGCGTTGCGGCGCAGGGCAGTTTTATAATTGCCCCGCACATATGCCGCAGTCAACGGCAGGATTGGCGGTATTTTTGTCTGTAAAAAGTTACTGCCTGCACATAACTTGCGCATATGGCCGCCTTTATGGCGGCTTTTTA
>CBCPNE010000179.1:0-8071 GCA_965120435.1 uncultured Clostridia bacterium | reverse complement strand
GCCGCGCTACTCCACGCTGGAAGTTGCGCGTATGAGGGCGGAGTACAACGACTGCAAGCTTGTTCTCGGCAGCGCAACGCCCTCTGTAGAGAGCTATTCGCGCTCACAGAGCGGGGAATATAACCTCATAACCCTTACGGAGAGGATAAACGGCAAGCCGCTTCCGCATATAACCATCGCCGATATGAGGAAGGAGGTAAAGCGCGGCAACAGTTCCGCCTTCTCGCTTGCCCTCAGGGAGGCCCTTGAGGACACGCTCTCGCAGGGCAACCAGGCGATAATATTTCTGAACAGGCGGGGATATTCCCACACCGTCATATGCCAGGACTGCGGCTATGTCGCCAAGTGCGAAAACTGCGACGTTTCCCTCGCCTATCACAGCGAGGAAAACTGCCTCAAGTGCCACTACTGCGGCGCGAAATACCGCCTTCCGCGCGCCTGCCCCGAATGCGGCGGTCTGCATCTCAGGTACGGCGGCACGGGCACGCAGCGCGTTGTGGCAGACCTCAGGGCGGCCTTTCCGTCGGCGCGCATACTGCGGATGGACAACGATACAACCTCCGGCAAGGAGGGGCACTATAAAATACTTAAACAGTTCGGCGAAAGGCAGGCGGACATCCTCGTCGGCACGCAGATGATTGCCAAGGGACACGATTTCCCCTCTGTTACGCTCGTAGGTATTCTGGACGCGGATATGAGTCTGCACTTCTCCGACTACCGCGCGGGGGAGCGCACCTTTCAGCTCATCACGCAGGTCAGCGGCAGAAGCGGCCGCGCGGGCGAGGCGGGGAAGGTGGTGCTGCAGACCTGTTCGCCCGAAAATTACATACTCCGCTATGCGATAGATTACGACTATAAGGGCTTTTTTGAAAATGAAATCGCGCTCAGGAAAGCTACAAAGTTCCCGCCCTTTTCGCTCATATGCAGGGTTATGGTAACTGCGGAGACGGACGCGGCCGCGCTGGAAACGCTCAGGGGCGTCTACTTCGGCGCGGAGGAGCTGCGCGCGCGGCACCCGGAAGAGTTTATATTTATAAACAAGATGCACTCACCCATAAAGAGGATACAGGGCAGAGTGCGCTATCAGGTACTTATGCGGCTGGAGAGCGGAAAGCTTTTGCCGCAGATATATGATTTGGCGGTGAAATTCACCTCGCCGGCGGCTCTGGTGTATGTGGAGGAAAATCCCGCCAACCTGTCTTAAAAAAATCAGCCGCCTTTTGCGGCGTTTACGGAGAAAAAATATATATGGCACAGAGGTTTGTGGTGCAGGTGGGCGACCCCGTCCTGCGCAAGGTATGCAGAGAGGTAAAAAATTTCAACGGCGAACTGGACGCGCTTCTGGACGATATGAAGCAGACAGTCCGCGCGGAGGACGGTGCGGGCCTTGCCGCGCCGCAGGTGGGCGTGGATATACGCGCCGTGGTGATAGACGTGGAAGAGGGCTTTTTTGAGCTGGTAAATCCTGAAATTTACTACACCAAAGGCGAACAGACAGGGCCTGAGGGATGCCTTTCGGTAAAGGGCAAACAGGGCATAGTCACCCGCCCGGAAAAGGTCAAAGTTGTCTACCGCGACAGACGCGGCAGAAAGCACAAGCTCACTGCGGAAGGCTTCTTTGCCCGCGCGGTATGCCACGAACTTGACCACCTGGACGGCGTGCTGTACATTGACAAGGCAACGGACCTGGTGGAACTGGAGGACAAGGAGTGAAGATAGTGTACGCGGGTACGCCGCAGTTTGCCGTCGCCCCGCTGAGAACTCTGATAGAGGGCGGCTACGACGTGGTTGCCGTCATCACGCAGGAGGACAGACCCTTCGGCAGAAAGGCAATCGTCACCCCTCCTCCCGTAAAGGTATGCGCCGCACAGGCGGGCATACCCGTGTATCAGTTTTCAAAGATACGCGAACATGTCCGGGAGATAGAGGCCTTCGGCGCGGACGTGATGTTCACCTGCGCCTACGGACAGCTTCTCACAGAGGCGGTACTCAGGTGTTTCCCCCTCGGCGTGTGGAACGTTCACGCCTCGCTGCTTCCAAGATACCGCGGAGCTTCCCCCGTGCAGGCGGCTATGCTCGCGGGCGAAACACATACGGGCATTACCGTTATGAAGACAGAACTCGCGCTCGACAGCGGCGATATTCTGCTTGTAAAGAGGTGCGAAATTCTCCCCGGAGAGACGTGCGGAGAACTGTCTGACCGCCTCTCCCTTATGGGCGCGCAGGCCCTTTCCGAGGCGGCGGATATGATAGAGCGGGGGGATATAAACCTGCTTCTTCAGGACGAGGCCGCCGCAACTTTCTGTAAAAAGATAAAAAAAGAGGATGCAAAGATAGATTTTTCCGCGCCCGCAAAGGCGGTGTGCGCGCTCATAAACGCTATGAGCCCGTCGCCTGCGGCGTACTGCATTTCCGAAGGCAGGCCTTTGAACTTTTACAGGGCGTTTCTGTCGGACGCGGACTGTCCCCGCGGCGCGTGCGGAGAGGTGGCCGCGGTCGGCAGGGACGGGATAATTATAAACTGCGGCGACGGTTTTGTCCGCGTGACGGAGGCTCAGTTTTCGGGCGGCAAACGGCTGTCTGCGGTGGATATATTCAACGGCAGAAAACTTTCTGCGGGTGACGTCCTTGAATAACCCGCTCACCGACCCCTATATAGTGCTTTGGGAAGTTTATTCAAAGGGGACGTATCTGAAGCAGGCCCTGTCGTCCGCGCCCGTAGAGCCGTCGCAGCGGCCGCGCACGGCAAAGATATGCTACGGCGTGCTTGAAAAGGACGTATATCTCTCCGGCATAATAACATTCAACTGCCGTAAAGCTCCCCGCCCGGCCGTGCGCCTCGTACTCAAAATTGCGCTATATATGCTTGAATTTATGGGCAAGCACGACTATATGGTGGCAGACTGCGCGGTAGAACTTTTAAAAAAGCTCGGCAAGGGCGGTATGGCGGGATTTGCAAACGCCTTTCTCCGCTCATATAAAATACCCCCTCAGCCGCAGGGCGCGGACGCGCGGCTCTCCGTGGAGACGAGTACGCCGCTGTGGCTGGCAAAGCGCGTGCGCAGAAGCTATAAGGGTGAGGCGGCCGATATTCTCTCCGCACCCTCGCCGGGCGTATGCGTGCGTTTTGAACGCAATACGGAAAAATACTTAAATGGCGACTATTCGCCCACGCCATTCGACGGCGTGTATATATTCAGAAATTTTGTGCGGGACGAGGGTTACGACCGCGGCGACTATACCTTTCAGTCGCTCGGCTCTGCCGCCATATGTTCGGTTATAGAGCCCTGCGGCCGCCTTCTGGACGCGTGCGCCGCGCCCGGCGGCAAGAGCGTTCTGCTCGCAAAAAAGTGCGGCTCTGTCCTCTCGCAGGAACTTCACCCGCACAGAGCCCGCCTCATACGCACTTATGCAGACAGGATGGGCGCGAAAAATATAGAGGTGTGCGTGGGCGACGCGTCGCAATTCAACGCGGAATATGAGGGCGCTTTTGACGCCGTTCTGTGCGACGTCCCCTGTTCGGGCAGCGGAGTTATTAACGAAAACCCCGATATAAAATTGTTCCGCAGGGAGGAGGACATAGCCGCGCTTGCGGTTACGCAGTCTGCGATACTCAGAAACTGCGCGCGCTACGTCAGAAGGGGCGGAAGCCTGTACTATTCAACCTGTTCGGTTCTGCCTGAGGAGAACGACAGCATTATTTACGCCTTTCTGGAGGAAGAGGAGGGCTTTGCCGCAGACATACCCGCCTGCGCGCTGGCGGGAAGAAAGACCCGTTACGGACTGCAGTTTCTGCCGCACATATCGTCGGGCGCGGGGTTCTTTGTCACCAGGCTGATAAAGAAATGACGTCCTGTCGGTCCGGCGGCCGTGCGCGGGCGTTGCGCCCGTCATTGGAAGCGGCGCATTGCAGCCTATAAGATAATTATGAAAAAGATTATTCAGGACTACAACCGTGAAGGGCTTGAAGCGCTTATGCGCGAAATGGAGCAAAAGCCCTTCCGCGCAAAACAGATTTATGGCGCGGTTATGCGCGGGCACGATATTTCCGCTATGCCCGCCATTCCGTCGGAACTCAGGGGCAGACTGCTTGAAATGTTCGAGGACCGCCCGCTGGAAATTATACAGACGCTGCGCTCTTCAGACGGAACGGAAAAATATCTGTTCCGCCTTGCCGACGGCAACCTGATAGAGGGCGTACTGATGAAGTACAAATACGGCTTTACGCAGTGCGTATCCACCCAGGTGGGCTGTCGTATGGGCTGTAAGTTCTGCGCAAGCACCCTCGGCGGGCTTGTGCGCAACCTCTCTTCGGGCGAAATACTTTCCCAGGTGTTGAAGGTCAACGCCCTGCACGGCGGAACGCCCGCAAAGCGCGCGGTTACCAACGTCGTGCTGATGGGCAGCGGCGAGCCGCTGGACAACTACGACAACGTGGTCAGATTTATACGCGATATGTCTGCCGCAGACGGCATTAACATATCCCCCCGCAACGTCAGTCTTTCCACCTGCGGACTCGTTCCGCAGATGTACAGCCTCGCGGAGGAGGGGCTGCCTGTAAACCTCACCGTATCGCTGCACGCCGTTACGGACGAAGAGCGCGCACGCACTATGCCGATAGCAAAGAGGTATAAAATTTCTGAAATTTTAGCCGCGTGTGCAAATTACTTTCAAAAGACGGGTCGGCGGTATATCTTTGAATATTCGCTTATAGAGGGCGAAAATTCCGACGAACCGCACGCCCGCGCCCTGGCGGCGCTGCTCAGGGGCAGGCCGTGCCACGTAAACCTCATACGCCTCAACGACGTGAAGGAGCGCAAGCTTTCCGCCGCTTCCGAGAGGGCGGCGCACGCGTTTTTAAATACGCTTATATCGTGCGGCATATCCGCCACTCTGCGCCGCAGAATGGGGGCGGACATCGGCGGCGCGTGCGGACAGCTCAGGGCGGGATATATTAAAAGTAACTGAGCGTATGGGGTGGACAACGCTGCGACCGCGCGCCGGTCCGGGCCGATAGCCGAAAGCTAATTCCGCACGCTTTTAATGCGCTGTTTTTAATGAAGTTGTAAATTTCTGCAATGCTCGGCTGTCGGACGATAAATTTTCGGCGGCCCCTGCAATCAAATCATACATCCGGAGAACATATTTATGGAAATAAAAATCGCGCCTTCAATACTCTCTGCTGATTTTTCGCGAATGGGCGAGGCTGTAAAAACGTGCGAGCGGAGCGGGGCCGACCTCATTCACTGCGACGTAATGGACGGCTCCTTCGTGGGACCCATAACTTTCGGCGGCCAGATGGTTAAAGACATCCGCCCCCTGACCTCTCTTCCGCTGGACGTTCACCTTATGATAGAGCATCCCAAGACCCAGATAAAGTTCTTTGCGGAGGCGGGCGCGGATATAATAACCGTACACTACGAGGCCTGCGCAAAGATTTCCGACAGCTACCTTGAGGAAACGCTCGCCCTCATAAAGTCGTTCGGGATAAAGTGCGGTGCGGTGGTAAATCCCGACGTGCCCGCAGAAAGGCTGTTTCCCGTATTTCCGCTGTGCGATATGGTGCTTATAATGAGCGTTTTCCCCGGCTACGGCGGGCAGAAGTTTATAGAGGACGCTCTTCCCAAAATTTCCGCCGCCCGCGCCTATGCCGACAAAATCGGCAGAAGCGATATGGATATAGAGGTGGACGGCGGAATAAATCCTGTAACCGCCGCGCGCTGCAGGGAGGCGGGCGCAAACGTGCTGGTTGCCGGCTCCGCGCTGTTCGGTGCGGAGAATATGCGGGCGGCCATTGCGGATATGAAGAGATGAAAAAGGCTGTTCTGCTTCTGAACGGCGCGCCCTATAACGGGGATATAGACTGCGAGGGGTGCGCCGTCTACTGCTGCGACGGGGCATACTCATGGGCAAAGGGCAGGGTGCGCATAGACAAGAACATCGGCGACTTTGACAGTCTTGACGAAGCGCCTTATCCCGCGCCTGAGGAGATATATCCCTCCGAAAAAAATTTTACGGACGGCGAGATTGCCATTCAGAAGATTCTTGCGGACGGCGCGGACGATATAACAATCTACGGCGCTTTCGGCGGCAGGGAGGACCACTTTCTCGGCAATCTGCACCTGTTGCTCCGCGCCAGCCGTGGCGGCGCGGCCGTGAGAATGATTTCAGAAGATACGCTCATATTCCCCGCGGGCGGCAGGACGGAACTCGGCGAATACGTCGGCAAGACGGTTTCGGTGTTTCCTTTTTCAGCGGCGGCGCATATAATTGGTAGTGCAGGACTGAAGTACGCCTATCCGCAGCGCCTCTGCTACGGCGAGTGCCGCGGAGTATCCAACATAGTGGAGAGCGGCGACGCATACCTTGAGGTTGCGGAGGGCGACGCGGTCCTTATAATAATAAACAGGGGAAACGTATGATTGTTATTTGCGTCAGGCCGCCCAAACCCATAAGAAAGATTATAAAGACAGTCTGCCGCATATAGCGGCTGCGGTGCGGCAATGCTGTACTGCGATATGCACTGCGACACCCTCACCGTCTGCGCGGACGGCGGAGGCGGTCTGCGCAAAAACGGCTTTCAGGCCGACCTTGAAAGGCTGCGCCGTTCGGGGTGCGCCGTTCAGTGCTTTGCCATATTCACAAGGGCGTGCGCAGAGGACGAATTCTACCGCTACGCCTCTTTTTTTGACGGCCAGCTTGCGCAAAATGCCGATATAGCTCTGCCTGCGCGCAGCTTTGCCGACTTCGTTCTCGCCGCAGAGAGCGGGAGAACGGCCTGCGTACTCACGGCGGAAAATCTCGGCTTCCTTGGCGGTGCGGACGGCGTGAGCAGGCTTTACGCCGCAGGCGTAAGAATGGCTTCGCTCGTGTGGAATGACTTCAACGGCCTTGCGTACCCCAACCTGTGCGGCGGAAGGTATTCGCGTGAGGCGCGCCCGCTCACGGAGGCGGGCAGGGAAGTTGCGGCGGCGCTTGACGGGCACGGAATTATTATAGACGTTTCCCACCTGTCCGACGGCGGACTTGAAGAGTTGCTGCGCGCAAGGAAGAGGCCTTTGGTTGCAAGCCATTCAGACTGTCGGGCGCTCTGCCCCGTAAGCCGCAATTTGACCGACGGGCAGATAAGGGGCATTGCCGGCTGCGGCGGCGTGGCGGGCATAAATTTCTGTCTGGATTTTCTGGGCGGCGGGGACGCGGCCGAAGGCGCCGTTCTGCATTTAAAACATATGATAAATGTGGGAGGGGAGGACTGCGCCGCGCTCGGCGGCGACCTGGACGGAATGGCCGTTCAGCGCGGAATGGAGAACTGCTCCCGCGAGGGCGCGCTCGCCGAAAGACTGACGGACATATTCGGCTTCCGCATAGCCAGAAAGATTTGCAAAGAAAACTTTATCCGCGTATTCAAAGAAGTCGTCGGCTGAGCGCCTCAATGCGCGCCGTCCGCGCCTTCGGGCAGTGTGTTTTCACAAGATATTCAGTTCTTTTCTCTTGCGCGCCTTCTGCGCTTATGTTAAAATATATCCGTTACAAAATTTATTCGGTCGGGCTGTGCCCGCATACTGTACTCTATGAAATTCAAGGTTCTGATTGCGGCCCTTGCAGTGGCCGCGCTGTGTTTTATCCCCGCGTTTGCAGGCTGTTCGACAAGCAACTATGTTCAGACGGTGTATGAGTCCGTTGTCTATACCCTCTACGATGAAGAGGACACCCCCGTATCAAAGGACGATTATTACGATGACGACGGCGAGGTAATTATGCCATCGGACGGACTGTACTATGTGGCCACGGGCTACAGCAATTCTGTGGGAGACGCGGTCATATATTCTGAAATAGACGGAATACCCGTCACTTCTATAGCCTCCCAGGCCTTTCTTATGTGCAGAAAAATAACCTCCCTCACAGTGCAGGAAGGGGTCACCAATCTGGGCAGCGCGGCCTTTGCATACTGCACCGCGCTTACGGAAGTAACGCTTCCGTCCACCATAGTTATGGATTACAGTGCGTTTGCGATGTGTACCGCGCTTGAGAGCATTACTATACCTGAAGGGGTGGAAAGCATTGCTGTGCG
>CBCPNE010000178.1:0-4669 GCA_965120435.1 uncultured Clostridia bacterium | reverse complement strand
TATCGTTGCCAAGTTCTTTATCAAATTTGAAATCTATATAGGGATACTTTCTCAATGAAGGTTTGAAGTCGGAAATCGTCAGCTTTTCTAACTCCTTTTTGCGTGAAGTAGCCTGGCGCGATTTGGACGCGTTTGCGGCAAAGCGAGCAATAAATTCCTGCAATTCTTTTGCGCGTTGTTCATTTTTCTTATTCTGGTCCTTCTGCTGACGGGCAAGAAGCTGACTCGTCTCATACCAAAAATCATAGTTGCCGAGCATCATATTTATTTTGCCGTAGTCCACATCGCAGATATGCGTGCAAACTTTATTAAGAAAATGTCTGTTATGAGATACAATAATTATAGTGTTTTCAAAGTCAAGCAGGTAATTTTCCAGCCAGCGTACAGTTTTTATGTCAAGGTTGTTTGTGGGCTCGTCCAGAAGAAGTATGTCGGGATTGCCGAACAGCGCCTGTGCCAGCAGCACTTTGACCTTGCGCTTCGCGTCAAGGTCGGCCATAAGCGTGTTATGAAACTCTTCCGTTATGTCAAGCGCATTCAGAAGCGTCTGCGCCTCGTATTCGGCGTCCCATCCGCCAAGTTCTGCAAATTCCGCCTCAAGCTCGCTCGCCCTCACGCCGTCCTGTTCTGTAAAGTCCTCTTTAGCGTACAGCGCGTCCTTTTCATCCATAATTCGCACGAGCCGCCTGTGGCCAAGCATTACGGCACGCAGTACCGTCACGTTGTCAAAGGCGTTCTGGTTCTGCATCAGTACGGACATTCTCTCCGTTTTGTCCATAGTTACTTCGCCCTTATTCGGCTCAATTTCACCGCTCAGAATTTTAAGAAAAGTTGACTTACCCGCCCCGTTTGCGCCTATTATGCCGTAGCAGTTGCCTTTCGTGAATTTGAGGTTGACATCCTCAAACAGTTTTTTGCTGCCGTACTGCAGCGATACGTTAGTTACCTGAAGCATTAATTTCTCCGTATATTTTAATTATTGCAGTCGTCCTATACAGCGAATTGGCTGTTATACAACTTGTTATAGAATCCGCCGAGAGCCAGAAGCTCTTCATGCTTACCCTGTTCAATGATTTTGCCGTCCTTCATTACCAGTATAAGGTCGGCCCCTTTTACGGTGGACAATCTGTGCGCCACTATAAAGCTGGTTCTGCCATCCATCATCTGTGCGAATGCCCGTTGAATATTCATCTCCGTTCGCGTATCTATGGAAGACGTCGCTTCGTCAAGAATGAGCATCGGAGGCAATGAAAGCATTATTCGCGTTATACATAAAAGCTGCTTCTGCCCCTGCGACAGATTTCCGCCGTCTTCGGAAATTACGGTATCGTAACCGTTCTCAAGCTGCATTATGAACTTGTGAGAATGAGCTTGCTTCGCCGCCTCAATTATCTCTTCGTCCGTTGCGTCCGGTTTACCCATTGCGATATTTTGCTTTATTGTCCCGCTTTTCAGCCAGGTATCCTGCAGCACCATACCATAATTATGGCGCAGAGAAGAACGCGTCACTCCTCTTATATCCTCTCCGTCTACAGAAATGCTGCCGGCGTCCACGTCGTAAAACCGCATAAGAAGATTGATAAGCGTGGTTTTTCCGCACCCGGTGGGGCCGACTATCGCAATTCTCTGTCCCGACTTTACTGCAATGTTCAGATTTTCAATGAGTTTCCGCTCCTGTGTGTATGAGAAGCTGACATTATCAAACATAACGTCGCCGTGTACGTTTTTAAGTTCCACGGCGTCCTCTGCGTCCGGCGTCTGAGGAGGTTCGTCAATAAGTTCGTAAATGCGCCCGGCACAGGCAATGGCATTCTGAAGCTCTGTGATAACTCCCGTAATTTCGTTGAAAGGCTTTGTGTACTGGTTGGCATAGCTTAAAAGCGTACTCAGCTTGCCTATGTCGAAAGCCACCGGCAAAACGGGATAGATTATCGTGAGCGCACCTGCAAGTGCGACAGCCGCATACACTATAGCGTTTACAAATCTCGTCGTCGGATTAGGCAGCGAAGAAAAGAAAGTTGAATCCAGCGAAGCCTTGGTGAGGCGAGCATTGACCTCATCAAATTTTTCCATATTCTTTTCCTCGCGGGAAAAGGCCTGTACAACTTTGATATTTCCGACCATCTCGTCTATAAACGCCGTCTGCTCCCCCCTTATCTCGGAAGTCTTTTTGAACATTTTATACGTTCTTGTAGAGATAAATTTTGCTATAAACAGCGAAAGCGGCGTAAGCACGAATACGGCAAGCGCTATTATCCAGTTATAGACAAACATAAGGGCGAGCGTACCGAGTATTGTCAGAATACCGGTAAAAAATTGAGTGAAACCCATCAGAAGTCCGTCTGCAAACTGGTCTACGTCGGCTATATTTCTGCTGACTATATCGCCATAAGGATGTTCGTCCAGATATTTCAGAGGCAGTCTCTGTATATTTTCAAACACCTGCTTTCTTATATCACGGCTGACCGAATAGGTAATCTTGTTATTTATTATGTTCATCAGCCACTGCGACAGCACGGTAACGGCGATAAGTCCGCCTATGATGCCGAAGTACACGGCAATCCCCTCAAAATCGACTGACCCTTCAACCATAAGATTGATTACTTTACCGAAGTATATCGGCACAATAAGATTGCCGGCTACGGTTATCACAGCCATAAACAGAGAGAGTATTATATAAAAGGTATAGCCCCTGAGCTGTGCGAATATGCGTTTTATAATCTGCTTTTGGGAGAGAGCTTTCATTTCAGGCTTCCTCCTTCTTTTCGTACTGTGAATAGTGAATTTCACGGTACAGCGGGCAGCATTCAAGCAGTTCGTCGTGAGTTCCTATTCCCGCCATAACGCCATGGTCAAGCACAATTATCTTATCTGCATTCTTTATGGATGAAGTGCGCTGTGATACTATAAATACCGTAGGCCTGTACGAGAGCGATTTAAGCGATTGCCTGAGTTTAGCGTCGGTTGCGTAGTCCAACGCCGAGGCACTGTCGTCGAGAATGAGTATTTCAGGCCTTCTTACGAGGGCACGGGCTATTGTCAGCCGCTGCCTCTGTCCGCCGGAAAAATTGAGACCGCCCTGTTCAACCATCTCTTCCAGTCCCTTTTCCTTGGCTTTAACCACGTCCTCGGCCTGTGCGCTGATTACCGCCTGCATCAGCTCTTCATCCGTTGCGCCGGAATTGCCCCAACGAAGGTTATCTGCTATTGTACCGTTAAACAATACGGCCTTCTGGGGTACTATGCCGCACTTGGAGCGAAGCGTTTGGTCCTCATAGCCGTTGACGTTTATGCCGTCTATATAGACGTCGCCTGCGCTTGTATCATAAAAGTGTGGAATGAGATTGATAAGCGTTGTTTTACCAGAACCCGTACCGCCTATAATACCTATGGTCTCCCCGCGCTCTGCGGTAAAGCTGATGTCTGTAAGAGCGTTGCCCGCTTCGGCAGAGTACTTCATACATACATTATCGAACTTTATGAACGGCATACCCTCCGTCCTCGTTCCGTCCCCGTGTTTCAACGAAGACTGCATATCCAGAACTTCGCTCAGCCGCCCAGCGCACGCAAAAGATTTTGTTACGGTAACAATCAGATTTGCAAACTTAATAAGTTCCACAAGTATCTGGGACATATAGTTGTAGAGCGCAACCACTTTGCCGCTTGAAAGCGTTCCCCAATTCACATTAATAGCTCCGACGTACAGCAAAACAATAATTCCCACGTTGATTACTGCATATGTAAGCGGATTCATAAGCGCAGAAATTCTTCCCGCCACAGTCTGGGAATGTTTCAGCCGCTCATTCTTTTTGTTGTATGCTGCTATCTCCTTGTCCTCATTGCAGAACGCTCTTATAACTCTCGCGCCCGTGAGAGCCTCT
This sequence comes from uncultured Clostridia bacterium, assembly GCA_965120435.1. Classification (GTDB taxonomy): domain Bacteria; phylum Bacillota; class Clostridia; order Christensenellales; family Borkfalkiaceae; genus Coproplasma. The sequence continues at coordinate 788 of CBCPNE010000178.1, read as the reverse complement.
CTTGTTGAAGTGGTAACGCCGTCAAGGTTCCCTTGTACCTTTCTGTACAGGGGAATAGTCAGAAGCAGAATGCCGAACACCACCACGCAGAGTATGGCTATTGTCGCCGCAAAAATCCCCCCCGCGACGGCGCTTATCGTAAACGCCATAATCATTGCGCCGAATACAATCACCGGTGAGCGCATAAACAGGCGCAGCACCATATTTACTCCGTTCTGTACCTGATTTACGTCGCTTGTCATCCTTGTAATCATGCGCGACGTGCCAAGACCGTCTATCTCATAATAGGACAGGCTTTGCATCTTTGCAAATAAATCGTGCCTCAGATGTTTTGCAAAACCCACTGCCGCTTTTGCCGCAAAGTACTGGGCAAATATGGCGCAGACGAGCCCCACAGCACCCAAAGCCACAAGTATGAGGCACATTTCTACTACGTATAACGTGTTCTTCTCCTGTCCGAGTCCGTTATCTATTATCAGCGAAACTATTACAGGCACAACGAGTTCAAAGCACGCTTCTAGAAATTTGAAAAGCGGCGCCAAAATGCTCTCTTTTTTGTATCCGACAAGATACTTCAGCAGTTTTCTCATACCGAAATAAATTCTACCATTTTTATATATAAAAATCAAATATATTTGATTTTGTTTGCAATTATATTACCTTTTTGATAAACTTAGGCAGAGGTTTTGTATATGGGGATAAGCGTTTATCTTAAAAAAAATGAGGAAAAGCGGATAGTTGCGGGGCACAGTTGGGTATATGCCAATGAGGTTGCTCGCATTGAGGGT
>CBCPNE010000177.1:0-3221 GCA_965120435.1 uncultured Clostridia bacterium | reverse complement strand
AATTGCAAGTATGCCGTTCGGCGAATTGACAACAGTACTGTCTGCTCCGCGTCCGCACAGTGCAGCGGCAAGGCTTTTTTTATAACTTTCCCCCGCGGACAAGCCGTGCTTCAGAGTTTTGCCAAAGGCTTCGCCTTCGTCCATTGCGTCCGCGGCCTTTCTGATTGCGGCCTTGTCTGCAATTTCGCAGCCGAACGCAAGGTGAGTCACCGCGGGTATCTTTGCGATAATACTCACGGCTCCGCGGGCAAAAATTTCTGCCGGCGCTACTGAAAACATTGCGGGAAGTTGTAAAACGCAGTCTGCTCCGCCCAGCACGGCGTGGGTGGCCCTCGTAAATTTATCCAGCACGGCGGCTTCTCCGCGCTGGGTAAAGGAGGCGCTCATAACGCAGAGAGCTGCGTCGCACCCCGAAAGCCTTTTTGCCTGCTCTATAAGGTATTTATGTCCGTTGTGGAAGGGGTTGTATTCACAGATTATGGCGCAGATTTTCATTTTCAGGTAAGAAAATAACGATTTTAATCTTTACAATCGCAAAATTTTATTATATAATGATTAAGGTGTTCAGACGGCGGCTGCCGTTAAAGGCATTATATCTCATTACAATAAATAAATAAAGCAATTTAAGGAGAAATTTGGTATGGCATTACTTGACGAAATCAAGGCTAAAGCGGCTTCCCTTAAAAAGACTATTGTGCTTTGCGAGGGAGAGGACAAGCGCGTGGTTGAGGCCGCGGCGCAGATAACCAAAGAGGGAATAGCGAAGATTGTTCTCATCGGCAACGAAGAAGAAGCTAAAAAGGTTGCTCCCGGCGTTGACCTTACGGGCATAACGCTTATAGACCCGCTAACTTCCGATAAAACTGCGGAATACGCCAAGATTTTGTACGAGGCAAGGAAGGCAAAGGGTATGACGGAAGAGCAGGCCGCCCAGCAGGCCAAGGACAGGACTATGTTCGGCGCGCTTATGCTCAAAGCCGGCGATGTTGACGGATATGTATCAGGCGCGTGCCATTCCACGGCCAACACGCTCCGTCCCGGCCTTCAGGTGGTAAAGACCGCTCCCGGAATAAAGACCGTTTCAAGCTGCTTTATCATGATTGCCCCCGATGGCGGCAACAAATATAATCCGGACGGAGTTGCGGTGTTTGCCGACTGCGCCATAAATATAGAGCCCGACGCTCAGCAGCTTGCTGATATAGCAGTATCGTCTGCCAAAACGGCAAAGGCAATCGCCGGCATAGAACCGAGGGTTGCAATGCTTTCATTCTCCACCAAGGGGTCGGGTAACGACGATAAGTTCTTCAAGTCCGTTCCCAAGATGCAGGAAGCTACTGCTCTTGCAAAAGAGATGGCTCCCGACCTTGCGCTCGACGGAGAGTTCCAGTTTGACGCGGCGGTCGCTCCCGAAGTAGGCCAGCTCAAGGCTCCCGGTTCCAAGGTTGCAGGCCACGCAAACGTATTTGTTTTCCCCAATATCAATGCGGGCAATATAGGTTACAAGATAGCTCAGCGCTTTGGCAACTATATGGCCATAGGCCCTGTATGCCAGGGATTTGCAAAACCTCTCAACGATTTGTCCCGCGGCTGCAACGTAGAGGATATAGTGGCAACTGTTGCCGTAACCGCTCTTCAGGCGGAGTAACTTTAAAGGAGGGGATATAAAATGAAGATACTTGTTATAAATGCAGGAAGCTCGTCGCTCAAATACCAGCTCATAGATATGAAGACGGAAGGAGTACTCGCAAAGGGTACTTGTGAGAGAATAGGAATCCCCGGTTCGCTCCTTAAAGCCAAGGGCAACGGAAAGGAAAAGACTTATGAGCAGAATATGCCAAACCATAAGGTGGCCATAGAGCTTGTGCTTAAGGCGCTCTCCGATAAGGACGTCGGCGTTATAAAGTCAATGGATGAAATAGGCGCAGTTGGTCATAGGATGGTTGCCAGCGGCGAGTATTTCAAAAAGACCACGCTTGTTACGCCGGAAGTGCTTAAGACGCTTGAGGAAAAGACCTTTGAGCTTGCTCCGCTTCACAACCCCGCGGCGGCAACAGGGCTCAGGGCCTGTATGGAAGTTATGCCCAAGACTCCTATGGCGCTTGTGTTCGATACGTCTTTTCACGCAACAATGCCTGAAAAGGCCTATCTGTATGCCATAGATTATGACGATTACAAGGCATACGGCGTGAGGAAGTACGGCGCACACGGCACGAGCCACAAATTTGTCTCGCAGGAGGCTGCAAAATATCTCGGCAAGAAGCCAGGCGAACTTAAAATTGTCACCTGTCACCTCGGAAACGGTTCTTCAATAACGGCTGTGGACGGAGGAAAGTGTGTTGATACCTCTATGGGCTTCACGCCGCTTGCGGGCGTAATGATGGGTACCCGTTCGGGCGATATTGACGCGTCCGCCGTTGAATTTCTTGCACGCAAGAAGGGTATGTCACATTCGGAGATAGTGACGTATCTCAACAAGAAGTGCGGCGTTGCCGGCATATCGGGCGTTTCAAGCGACTTCAGAGACCTCATTGCCGGAGCGGAAGGCGGCAACGAGAGGTGCAAACTTGCCCTGGATATGTTCTGCTATCAGACTAAGAGGTTTGTCGGCGCCTATGCGGCCGCTATGGGCGGACTTGACTGCATAGTGTTCACTGCGGGTATAGGTGAAAATACTCCTGTAATCAGAGCGGGTGTGTGCGAGGGGCTTGAGTTCCTCGGAGTAAAGCTTGACCAGGCAAAGAACGCGGGCAAGAACGACGGAAGCATACGCGACATTTCCGCGGCGGACAGCAAGGTAAAGGTTCTTGTAATTCCTACCAATGAAGAGCTTGTAATCGCCAGAGAAACGGCTGAACTTCTCTAAAAAAATATTCTGCCGTTACAAAATAAGTTGACAAAAATACGGCTATATAATATAATTGCATAGTCGGTTCGGTATGATTATTGACGTTGCAAGGGGAATAGCCCTTAAAAAGTACGTCGGCGACTTTTCGTTTGACTACGATTGTCCCGCAGAACTCGTGATTCTTCCTTCGGCCGGGATTGAAGGTAAAGTCCGTGTGAGCGGTTCGTATGAAATTTACGCAGACGACAGTGTAGGCGTTATTCTGAAAATAGAATATCTTCTGCTTGGCCGGTGTTCATATTGTCTTGAATCGGCAAGCGAGCAGATAGAGTATTCGCAGGAGCTGTTGTTCGTACCTGAAGACGACGGAGAAAAT
>CBCPNE010000176.1:0-2873 GCA_965120435.1 uncultured Clostridia bacterium | reverse complement strand
GACTTAAAGTACTTTGATTTATATCTGTGCGGGCTTCACGAGGTGCTGTGGTACAGCGGTTTCAAGGATTTTTATTACCTTGTGTTTAAGAACTATTCTGCCTATAAGCTTGGCAAAAAACCTTCTGATAAGGTAGTGAAAATGACTACGAAAGCCTATATAGAGGCTATTAAAAATAACCCTATAGACGTAATTACGCACTTGAATTACAGGTGCTTCAGCGATGTGGTTGAGGTTGCAAAATGTTGCGCCGACTACGGAACGTATGTAGAGATAAACACAAAAAAATATCACGTCACCCCTGAAGAGCTGAATGCCATGGCAGACACGGGCGTGCGGTTTCTTATAGATTCCGACGCTCATTCCGCCGACAGGGTGGGCGATATAAAGATTGCCGAACAGCTTCTGTCTAAGGCCTCTGTGCCTTCAGACAGAATAGATAATATTGACGGCAGGGAGCCGGTTTTCCGTTTTGCCGAGTACAAACGCTCCCATATGTAGACCGGATTAGACAGCTATGACAAACTTTACGGAAGAGATAAAGACCGAAATAATAAAAAATTTTTCGGGAGGCAGGGACGAAAGTCTTGCCGCCCTTTCGGCTTTTATACGCACGAGCGGCGCGCTTATAACGGAAAACGGCAATTACGGGTTTGAACTTTATACCGAAAGCCGCCCCTCCGCAGATTTTTTTGCGGAGATAATAGAGAACGAACTAGGCGTCAACCTCAACGGCTTCAGTTCGCGTTCAGACGTGGCAAGCGGAAGGGACAAGCTCGTCATCTCTTGCGTGAACAGAGATACGTCCGCACTGCTTATGGAACTTGGAATAATCGGCAGGGACGCGGACGGATATTTTGTTGACTTCTCACTCAACAAGGATTATGCGGAAGTCGGGGACGCCGCCGCAGCATATATCAAAGGGGCGTTCCGGGCGGCGGAAGCTGCACCGTGCCGGATTTGAAGAGCTACAGCAGGACGGGTTATCATTTTGAAGTTGTATTCCGCAACAAAATTACGGCCGGAGATTTCTGCGACCTTCTCTGTTCGTTCGACGTGCTTGCCAAACTCGTAATGCGCAAGGACAGCGCGGTTGTTTACCTGAAGAGCAAAGAGGCTATCTCTTCGGTTCTGTCAATTCTCGATACGCCGCGCGCGCTTGACAGACTGGAAAAAATTGCGCAGTTTAAGGATAATTCCAACAACAGTAACAGGGTAAATAATTGCTCCGTATCAAATATAGATAAAACGGTAACGGCATCTGTAAGGCAGGTTCAGGCTATAGAGGTGATACGCTCCACCATAGGATTGCAGTCCTTGGACGAAAGTCTCTTTTCTGTGGCGGAGGGGCGGCTTGCCGACAAGAACGCCTCTATGCAGGAACTTGCCGACAGGCTTCAGATTTCAAAGAGCTGCCTCAACCACAGACTGAGAAAGCTTATGGATTTAGCTGATTCGCTGGATAAGGACTGAATTTTTTTTGATTATAGGAAAATACAGAGGTGAACAATGACTGATTTTGTGCATCTGCACCTTCATACCGAATACTCGCTTCTGGACGGCGCGTGTAAGATTGATAACTTAATAGATTACTGCAAGGAAAACGGTATAGACGCCGTGGCTATAACCGACCACGGAAATATGTACGGCACGCTTCACTTTGCAGAAAAGGCCGCAGTTGCCGGCATAAAGTACATAATCGGCTGCGAATTTTATGTCACGCGCGATATGCACGATAAAACTGCGAATACGTCCGAACACCTTATACTGCTCGCAAAAAACAAGGCGGGCTATAAGAATCTTGTGCAACTTGATTCGATGGCGTTTGTGGACGGCTTCTATTACAAGCCCAAGATAGATTACAAGGTGCTTAAAGAACATTCTGAAGGGATAATCTGTCTCTCTGCGTGTGTGGCGGGCGGAATTCCCAGACGGCTTTTAAGCGGCAATTATGAGGGCGCCAAGGAGCTTGCCCTCTACCTGAAAGAAATTTTCGGGGAAGATTTTTACATAGAGATTCAGAACCATGGTCTGTATGAGGAAAAACGTGCGCTGCCACTGCTTGTAAAACTTGCGGAAGAGATTGGGGTAGAGATTGTAGCCACTAACGACGTCCATTACCTGCATAAAGAGGACGCCGATATGCAGGACGTTCTGATGTGTATTCAGATGAAAAAGACGCTTGACGACCCTAAGAGAATGAAGTTTGAAACGCAGGAGTTTTACTTCAAGAGCGGGGATGAGATGGCCGACCTTTTTGCAGATTGGCCGAAAGCTGTTTCAAATACGCGCGTCATCGCAGATAAGGTCACTGAACCTGCGTTCAATTTGGATAAAAAGGGCTATCCAATAAGGGATACGTCGCTCATTCCCGGTTATACGCCTCCGGACGGCAGTACGCCGGAAGAGTATTTGAGGAAGCTTACGGCAGAGGGACTCAAGCGCAGATACGGCGAAGTTACGGAGCGCGAGCGGAAGAGAGCCGACTATGAACTTGACGTTATCTGCAATATGGGCTATGCGGAATATTACCTCATTGTCTGGGATTTTATAAACTGGTCACGCGAGCAGGGGATACCTGTAGGCCCCGGAAGGGGGTCGGGCGTAGGTTCCATAGTGGCCTATTCGATAGGCATAACAGACGTAGAGCCGCTTCAGTACGACCTTCTGTTTGAAAGATTTCTGAACCCTGACCGAGTGTCTATGCCGGACTTTGATATAGACTTCTGCACTGACAGGCGCGAAGAAACTATCGAGTATGTGCGCCGTAAATATCATCCTGAAAACGTGTGCCAGATTGTAACTTTCGGCACAATGGCGGCCAAGAACTCTATAAAAGACGTAGGCAGGGTTATGCGCGTACCCTATTCCGA
>CBCPNE010000175.1:0-3458 GCA_965120435.1 uncultured Clostridia bacterium | reverse complement strand
AGGAGCACTATGAAACGGCGCGCAAGGTGCAGGAGACCTTGCAGAAATACAGCGAACTTCAGGACATAATAGCCATACTCGGTATGGACGAACTGTCAGAACAGGATAAACTCACCGTGTACCGCGCGCGCAAAATGCAGAGGTTTTTATCCCAGCCAATGCATGTTGCGGAAAAGTTTACGGGCGTAAAGGGCGTTTATGTTCCAATGAGCGAAACGGTGAAGGGTTTCAAGGCCATAATAGACGGCGATATGGACGAATATCCCGAAGCGGCATTCTACAACGTCGGCACGCTGGAGGACGTAGTGAAGAAGGCGGAGGAGCTTAAAAAGGAGGGTTAATATGAACACCTTCAAGGCGCACATTTTAAGCGCTATGCGCACCTTTTACGACGGCGACTGCGAGAGCATTATCGTCCCCACCGTGGACGGACAGTACGGCGTGCTTGCGGGGCACAGCAACACTATAACGGCCGTCGTGCCGGGCAGGCTCGTATTCCGCGCCCCCGGTCAGCCCGCGCAGGAGGCGGCCATATCTTCGGGAATTATGAAGATAGAGGGCGGCGAAGTGCTTATACTTGCCGATTCGGTACTCAGGCCGGAGGAGATAGACGAAGATCGCGCCGAACGCGCCGCGGCCGACGCGCGGGAAGCGCTGCTCCAGAAGAAGGGCAGGCAGGAGTATATGTCGGCCCAGGTACAGCTTGCGCGCGCCGTGAGCAAACTCCGCATAAAGCGCAGTTATGTCAAGGGCGGCCATACCGTAAGATAATTAAAACGACGAACATATTGCCGCGCGGCAGAAAATTCCGCCGCGCGGCTTTTTTACTATAAATACGCCTGCTGAGCAAGCCTGAAGCTGCGCCAACTTTTTGTGCGCGCCCGGTTTGCTTTTTATAAAAGGGGGGTATATAATAGTGTAAATAAAACTATTTTTTAAGGAAGTGCTTTTACTATGACTAAGATAGACATATTCTCCGGCTTTTTGGGCGCGGGCAAGACTACTATAATCAAGAAACTGATTAAAGAGGCCTACGCGGGCGAAAAGCTCGTTCTCATTGAAAACGAGTTCGGCGACATAGGCATAGACGGCGGCTTTTTGAAGGACGCGGGCATAAAGGTGAACGAACTCAACTCCGGCTGCATATGCTGTTCGCTCGTGGGCGACTTTGCAAAGGCGCTCAACAAGGTGTATGACGAATACAAGCCCGACCGTATTCTTATAGAGCCTTCGGGCGTGGGCAAACTTTCAGACGTTATACGCGCCGTCTACAGCGCGCAGCTTGCGGACTGCAAAATCAACACCTACACCGCCGTGGTGGACGCGGCCAAATGCAGAATGTATATGAAGAATTTCGGGGAGTTCTTCAACGACCAGATAGAAACGGCAAACTGCATAATCTTCACCCATGCCGACACGGCCGGCGAGGAAAAACTCAAAAAGGCGGTGGAGCTTGTGCGCGGCCGCAACGCAAAGGCAACGCTTGTAACCACCGACTGGAAAGAACTCAGCGGCGCAGACCTGCTTTCCGCAATGGAACACAGCGACACGCTGACCGACCAGCTTGAACAGCTTAAGAGGGACGCCGCGGAGTGCGAACGCGACCACGAACATCATCACCACGGTCACCATCACGACCACGGTGAAGAGTGCGGTTGCGGCCATCATCACGACGACGAGCATCACCACGGCCACCACCACGACCACGGTGAAGAGTGCGGCTGCGGCCATCATCACGACGACGAGCATCACCACGGTCATCATCACGACCATGGCGAGGAATGCGGCTGCGACCATCATCACGACCACGAACATCATCACCACGCCGACGAAGTCTTTGAAAGCTGGGGTGTTGAAACTGCCAAAAAGTTTTCTGCCGAAGAGCTCAAAGATATGCTTTCACGGCTTACAAACGCAGTAGAGTACGGCACGGTGCTCCGCGCAAAGGGAATAGTGGCGGCGAAGGACGGCGGCTGGCTGCACTTCGACTACGTCCCCGGCGAACCTGACGTGCGCAACGGCGGCGCGGCGTACACGGGCAGGCTGTGCGTAATAGGCAGCAAGCTTGACAAGGAAGAGCTTGCGGAACTGTTCGGAGTTTAACACTATGGCGGCCCTGCCCGTCATACAGAGGCGGTACGCGGCGACAGCGCGGCAAAAAATTTTATGAGCCGCCTGACTGACTGAAACGCGCGCGCAGAGCGTGCGGGCGCGCCGCAAATAGTGGCGGCGCCGCATTATCATGGTAATTATGGCGTAAAAATGGGCGGAAGTTGCCCTGCAATATCTTAGCCGCAGATTCAAACCAAAATCTTTGCGGCGGAACGGAGCTTTTATGTCGGAAGAAATTTCAGTGTATATGTTTATCGGCTTTCTGGAGTCGGGCAAGACAAAATTCATACAGGAAACGCTTGAGGACAAGCGTATGGAAAACGGCGAAAAGACTATGCTGCTCGTCTGCGAGGAGGGAGAGGAGGAGTACTCCCCTGAACGCTTCAACGTAAAGAACGTCGCCATAGAGTATATAGACGACGAGGCCGACCTCACGCAGGAAACGCTCTCCGCGCTCGCGGCAAAACACCGCGCACAGCGCGTCGTTGTGGAATACAACGGAACGTGGCTGTTGCAACAGTTCTTAGACGCCATGCCTGAAGACTGGGTAATAAACCAGATTATGACCTTCTTTGACGCGGGCACTTTTTTAAACTACAACAAGAATATGCGGCAGCTCGTTTACGACAAAGTACAGCTCACGCAGATGGTAGTGTTCAACCGCTTCAAGGGCGAATATGAAAAGTCGGAGTTCCACAAAGTCGTGCGCGCAATCTCGCGCAGGCCGGACATAGTCTATGAATATATCGGCGGTAAGGCGGAATTTGACGACATAGAGGACCCTATGCCGTTTGACGTAAATGCCCCCGTTATAGAGGTTGAGGACAGGGACTTTGCCCTGTTCTACCGCGACGTGGCAGAAAAGCTGGACGAATATATCGGCAAGACGGTGCGCTTCAAAGGTATGGCGGCCGTCAACAAAAAGGTGCCCGCGGGCTACATAGTACTCGGCAGATATATAATGACCTGCTGCGAGGCGGACATCGCCTACGACGGCTTCGCCGTAAAATGCGGCAAGCAGGCGGCGGAGGTGCGCACGCGCGACTGGCTGTACGTCACGGGCAAGATTATGTATGAATATAATTCCGTGTACCGCTCCAAGGGTCCCGTGTTGGTGGCTGAAAAGTTAGAGCCTGCAGAGAAGCCTGAACAGGAAGTTGCCACATTCTTTTAAAAAGCCCCTTTGTTCGCAATACTATATTAAGTTCACAAAAATTCCGCGCAACGGCTTGCGCGGAATTTTTCGTGATTGGTGGAATTTATTTTATCTATTAGCCGTCATAAGTTTTTGATACCATGGCATAGGTATCTGTCGGAACATTTCTATCATCAATCTCGCATATTTC
>CBCPNE010000174.1:0-3404 GCA_965120435.1 uncultured Clostridia bacterium | reverse complement strand
ACCGCGTGTTAGGTGAGGAATTAAAGAAAAAGATTGCCGAAGCGGGCGCAAATGCGGACGCGCTTGCAAAGGAACGCGCGAAGTTGTTTGCAAATGCGCGTGCAGAGAGCAGAAGAATAATAAATGAACGTGCGGCGGAAGCTGAAAATTTACTTGCTCGTATAGAGGATATTTTTAAAAAAGAAGAGATTTCGGAGAGCGACCTTATTGCCGCCCGTACACTTAAAAACAAGCTGAAGAACGTGGCTTTCGGTGAGGAAGAGGGTCCTGCGGCGGTAAACGCATATTTGCCTGCAGACGCAGATAATCTTAAAACGGGCGCTAAGGTATTTGTTGTGCCGATGCAGTCTGTGGGGGAGGTTATTTCCTTTTCACCGTCCAAGGGAGAGGCGGAAGTGGCTTGCGGCAGTATGAAAATGCGGTGCAAGCTTAAAGACCTGAAAATAATTCCGCCCGAAAAGAAGCAGAAGTCCGCTTATTCGGGCAGCGTGCGCGTCGTGCGCTCAATTCCCCGTTCGGCGCCCGTCCTTGAACTCAATGTGATTGGTCAGACCGTAGAAGAGGCGCTTTACGAAGTGGACAACTTTATAGACAGGGCGGTTACGGATAATCTTGAGGAAGTCAAGGTAATTCACGGCGTTGGCACGGGAAAATTGAGAAAGGCTATAGCCGAACATCTGAAGAGGCATAAAAATGTTCAGAGCTTCCGCCCAGGGAAGTATGGTGAAGGCGAGACGGGAGTTACGATTATAAAACTTAAGTAGCAATAAATCTGCCTGAAGGTTAATATTATATAAATAGTATTTCCGCTTTAGGGGTAAACTGTTGAAGAGCAAGATTATTGCGGTTGTAACAAACGTGTTCATATGTGTTATAATAGTTGCAACCGCTTTGGTGGGTTTTTATGGCGGCAGTGCCGTGACGGTGTCTGACACTTCAGACAGCGTATATTATCGCTCTGAAAGTTCGGACGGCGTGTGTCTGATGTTCAATGTCTATCAGAATACGCAGTCTGTGTATGATATACTGGACGTACTCGACAAATATGGCGTAAGGGCCACGTTCTTTATCGGCGGCTGTTGGGCGGACGACAATGTAGATTGCGTGCGGGCAATATATTCACGCGGACACGAGATTGCGAGTCACGGCTATTTCCACAGGGACCATTCAAAGCTTTCATACGATGAAAATCTTGAGGAGATTAACCTCAGCGTCAGGCTTCTTAATATGTTATGCGACGCTCAGATAACTCTGTTTGCGCCGCCTGCGGGGGTATATAACGACTATACTGTAAACGCCTGCCTTGCGCTCGGGCTCAAGGTGATAATGTGGAGCAGGGACACTATTGACTGGCGTGACAGCGATGTGGATTTGATTGTTTCCCGCGCGACCGATGGTCTTGAAGCGGGAGAGTTCATTCTCATGCACCCTACGGAAAGCACCGTAAAGGCGCTTCCGCAAATACTTGAATACATAGGAGAAAGCGGCTTGTCCGCCTGTACGGTTTCGTACAGTTTAGGTGAATAATGGTACATTTTAAAACATTGGATAACGGAATAAGACTTGTTGTAAAGCGTATGGACGGACTTATGTCTGTCTCTATGGGCATACTTGTGGGTACGGGAGCCTATGTAGAAACAGACGAGGAGGACGGAGTATCCCACTTTATAGAACATATGATGTTCAAAGGGACAAAAAAGCGCACGTCATTCGGAATTTCCGATGAGATGGACAGAATCGGTGCCCAGATGAATGCGTTTACGGGCAAGGACCTTACCTGCTATTATGCCAAATCCACTACGGACAACGCGCCAAAAGCTTTTGAAATACTGTCCGACCTCTTTCTGAACAGCGTCTTTCCCGCCGATGAAATGGATAGGGAAAAGGGCGTCATTATAGAGGAAATCAATATGAATGAGGACACTCCTGACGACCTCTGTCTGGATATGTTCGGCGAGGCCTACTATGGTCGCAGGGGCTATGGCAGGAATATTCTCGGCACCCGAAAAAATGTGAGCGGGTTTACAAAAAAGGACATAAAAGCCTATATGTCCAAACGCTATACTACTGACAATATAGTAGTTTCTATGGCCGGTAATATTGACGTGGAACTTGCGGAAAAGTTGGTTGAAAAGTATTTCTCCGCGCTTAAACCTTCCCAAAAGGAACATAGGATAATTCCTGTGGAACACAAACACAATTCCTTGGTCAGATATAAAGATATAGAACAGATTCATCTTGCCATAGGTTATCCGTCTGTAAAGCGTTACGACAGGCTGTATGATGCGACGCAGATTATGAATTCCGTACTCGGCGGCAGTATGAGTTCCCGCCTGTTCCAGACGGTGCGTGAAAAGCTCGGCCTTGCCTATACCGTATATTCATATACTACGGCGTATGCGGACACGGGTACTCTCGTAGTTTACGCCGGCGTCAATGCCGACAACTATATGAAGTCCGTGGACGCTATCCTTAAGTGCATATCCGACATGCGCAAAAAGCATATCGGGGAGGATGAATTTAATCGCGGGAAGGAGCAGATGAAGGCTTCGTCCATATTTGCACAGGAGAGTACAAGTTCACAGATGCTTCTTTATGGCAAGGAGCTGATGTACAGCGGTAAATTGTACGACTTTGACGAGAGAATCAATCGGATAAACGCTGTAACGCTTGACGATGTATTCGATGCGGTGGACGCAAACTTCGATATATCGGGAATGGCTGCGGCTGTCGTGGGCAAGACGGACAAGCCGCTTGCGCTGTGATTAATATGAATGAAATCAAACACGGTTTTGAGCCTGTCTTCAGCGGGGACAGCAAACTGCTTATTCTTGGAAGTTTTCCGTCGGTAAAGAGCAGGCAGGTTGACTTTTATTACGGCAACAGGCAGAACAGATTCTGGGGCACAGTGTGCGGATTTTTTGGCGAGGAGGTTCCGGATGATGCGGAGGGTAAGCGGCAATTTCTTCTCCGTAGGCGTATCGCTCTGTGGGATGTTGTGGCAAGCTGCGAAATTGAGGGGTCAAGTGATTCTGCAATAAAAAATTATGAAGTTGCCGATATTGGCTCTGTGCTTTCTTCCGCGGCTATTGAGTTGATTATTCTGAACGGCGGCACGGCCCACAAAATTTTCTGCAAAAGTTACTCTGACTGCGGCGTGCCGTACATAAAACTGCCGTCAACAAGTCCTGCAAATACCCGATTTGACAAAGGTCTTTGGTACAGTGCGCTGTCCTCGGTGTTCGGCCAAAATCTCAGGAGCAACGATTAATGATTACATATGAAAAATTTCTTGCTGAACTCAGGGAATTGTCAGAACCTGAGTTTGCGCAGTTCCAGCAAAAAATTATTCCGGACGAAAAACTTGAAATACTCGGCGTAAGGACGCCTGTTATGAGAAAATT
>CBCPNE010000173.1:0-3339 GCA_965120435.1 uncultured Clostridia bacterium | reverse complement strand
CGATAATATCCATATCAATGATTTCGTTTTTACGAATACCTACTACCCTGTTGCCTATGCCGTCGTTGAGAAGACGAACAGCCTTGTTGCCGAACTGAGCGGCAAGCATACGGTCTGCCATAGAGGGCGAACCGCCGCGCTGGATATGACCTATCGTGGTGGGACGGACAGAATATGTAGTTATGGACTGAAGCTGTTTGGCAAACTCCTCCGCCGTACACACGCCTTCAGCCACTACCACTATGTTGCTGTGTTTGCCGTTCGCACGCGACCTGTTAATCTTCATTACTATATCGTCAAGGTCAAACACGACTTCGGGAACGACTATAATCTCCGCCCCGCTCGCAATGCCGGCATAAAGCGCTATGTCGCCGCAACGCCTGCCCATCACCTCCACAACGGAAATACGCTCGTGCGAAGTCATCGTGTCTCTCAGCTTATTTATTACGTCTATGCAGGTGTTTACCGCCGTATCAAAGCCCAAAGTATAGTCGGTATATTCAAGGTCGTTATCTATCGTGCCCGGAATTCCTATAGTGGGGATTCCGTATTCTTCGGAAAGGCACTTTGCTTCCCTGAACGAACCGTCGCCGCCAATGACAACCAGACCCTCTATTCCGCGCGCCTCAAGCGTTCTGACAGCCTTCTTCTGCCCCTCTTTCGTGAGCATTTCAAGGCATCTTGCGGTGCGCAGTTTTGTTCCGCCACGCTGTACAATATCGGAAACGGAACGCATATCCATAGACATCATCTCATCGTCAATGAGCCCCTGATACCCGCGTTCAACTCCGAAAACCTCCATACCGAAATACAGAGCGCTGCGCACAACAGCCCTGATGCAGGCGTTCATTCCGGGGGCATCGCCGCCGCTCGTAAGCAAGCCTATACGTTTCATATAAACCTCCAGTCTATGAGTTTTCACATAACGGATTGCGTGCGCTTCGGCATATTTTCCGCCGGCCCCCTTATATTATAAAGCACCAACCCTTACAATCATTTTCCAGTTATATATTATAACAAACTGTTTGAAAAATTTCAATAGATTTTGCCAAATAAAAGTAAAATATGCGCAGAGAGCGTACTTGCACAGTCTCACACAAGTTTTATGTCGCAATCTTCAAGGAATGTGCCCAGTTCGGCAAGCAGTCCGCGGCAATAGTTGACGCCGCCGTCAAGGCGGAACTTCTTATCGCCGCGCTTTATAGCGCAGTCGGTTTCACCCTCATAATTTGCCAGCATACTTATAAGTTCGTCAAAGTCGTCGTCGCTCAGTCTGGTTGCGTTCAGCCACAGCACCTCGCGCTTCTTCTTTTCTTGCGGAATACCTATCTCTTCACTGTATGCAGACGTATCAAAGGCTGATATATTGTCGAGTATAATTGTCGGCTCTTTGCCGTTCTCAAGGTCGAGTTTGCCCGATACACGCACAATTTTGTCGTTTACGATAAGCCCTCTGTACTTTTCGTATATAGCGGGGAATGCGAGGCACTCTATGCTGCCGAACACATCTTCAAGCGTTATAAATGCCATATGCGCACCTGTACGTTTTGTCACCGTGCGCTTGAAAGCAGTTATTATGCCTCCCATAGTCACGAGCTTGCCGCTATTTACGGAATTGTACGTCCTTTCACCGTCCTCATCCTCAGTATAATCGTCAAGCATACTGCAATCAAAGTTGCAATCAGTGAATGCTCCCATATACTTTTCAAACGGATGGCCGCTTACATAGACGCCGAGTACTTCCTTCTCTCTGGCAAGCTTTTCATTGAGTTCATATTCCTGCACATCTGGGTAATCTACAGTAAGCTTTTCCTCCTCTATAAAGTCGCCGAAAAGGCTCATCTGGGCGCTGTTTTTCTGTTTGGATATACTTACGGCGCGCAGATAGAGCGCTTCATACACAAGTATGAGCTGCGAACGGCGAACGCCGAGCGAATCGAACGCTCCGGCATAGATAAGCCCCTCGATCATACGTTTGTTCAGCAGAGAAGCGCAACGCGATATGAAATCGGGAAAATCGGAAAATTCACCGTTATTGTTGCGCTCTTCTATAACGAGGTCAATAGCCGCCTGTCCCGTTCCCCTGAGAGCGGAAAGACCGAACCGCACGCCGTCGTTTTCTACGGAAAACACCGTCTTGCTTCGGTTTATGTCGGGAGGGAACACCTTGAGCCCCTTTTCCTTGAGATAAATGACGTACTTTGTTATTTCGTCTATCTTGTTGAGCCTGTTATTAAGAAGCGCGCAGATAAATTCCTTGATATAGTACTTCTTGAGCCACGCCGTCTGATAGGCTAGCGTGGCATAGGCGGCCGCGTGAGATTTGTTGAACGCATAAGAGGCGAAACTCTGCATGTCTGCAAAAATTTTTGACGCGACCTCTTCTGAAATTCCGTTTGAAACGCAACCTTCTATATGAGTACCGTTTACGTCGCTCGTGCCGCCGTAAATGAATTTGTCGCGCTGGGCCATAAGCGTCTTTTTATCCTTCTTACCCATCGCACGGCGCACAAGGTCGGCCTCGCCGAGGGAAAATCCCGCGAGGTACTGGAAAATCTGCATAACCTGTTCCTGATAGACAGGTATGCCATAAGTTACTTTAAGAATTTTTTCTTCCTGCGGGCAGTCATAAGAGATGGGCTCAAACCCGTGTTTTCTGTCGCAGAAAGAATCAATAAACTTCATAGGTCCCGGACGGTACAGCGAAACTCCCGCTATCAGGTCTTCAAGAGTATCTGGCTTCAGCTGGCGCATAAACTTCTTCATTCCGCCGGCTTCAAGCTGGAACACACCGTCAGTATCGCCTTCGGCTATAAGTTCATATGCGCCCGCGTCCGTATAGCCTATCTTATTGAAATCTACCTCTATGCCGTAATCTTCCTTGACGTAATCAAGACACTTTTTTATATCTGTCAGCGTAACGAGCGCAAGGAAGTCCATCTTCAACATTCCGAGCGCCTCTATCTCTTTGGCGACAAACTGCGTTGTTATGTCTTCGCCGTTGCGCGAAAGCGGAACGTTGTCCGCAATCTTCTTGCGGCAGATAACAACACCCGCGGCGTGCATACCCGTCTGCCTTGGCATACCCTCTATCTTGCGGGCCATGTCAATTACGGAATGAAGCGTGGCGTCGCTTTCGTACATCTCGCAGAATTCGGCATTGCGGGCAAGCTGCAGTTCGTTCAGCTTTTCGGCGATAGCGGCCCGCTTGTCCTCGTCGGCCTCAGCCGTCATCTTCTTGCGCGTCTTTTCTATATTCAGACCGAGCAAATCGCTGATGGGAGTCTTTCCATCCATTATCTTAGTCAGCCTGTCGGTCTCGGAATAGGGTACGCGCAT
>CBCPNE010000172.1:0-4804 GCA_965120435.1 uncultured Clostridia bacterium | reverse complement strand
CCGACTATTTTGTTAGACTTGCAAAGACGCTTGAGGATATGGGGGCCGATAATATCTGTATTAAAGATATGGCAAACCTCCTGCTGCCGTTCACGGCGTATGACGTGGTTTCCAGACTTCGCTCAAAATTGAAACCGTCAACCAAAATTCATATTCACACCCACAACACTACGGGCACGGGCGATATGATAAACCTTATGGCCGTTCAGGCGGGAGCAGATGTTGTTGACTGCGCGCTTTCGCCGCTCGGCAACGGTACGTCTAATCCCGCAACCGAACCTTTTGTGGAGACGTTAAAAGGCACGCAGTATGATACGGGGATAGATATAAATAAACTTCTGCCCCTTGTAAACCACTTCAATCAGGTTGCCCAAAGACTTGAAAAGGACGGCTTCCTCAGTGCCAAGGTGCGCAGAATTGATATTAATACTCTTCTGTATCAGGTGCCGGGAGGGATGCTCTCCAACCTGATAAGTCAGCTCAAGTCTGCCGGAAAGGAAGATAAGTTGATGGAATGTCTTGCGGAAGTACCCGTTGTCAGGAAAGACTGCGGCTATCCTCCGCTCGTTACTCCTTCAAGCCAGATTGTTGGAACGCAGGCTGTCTGGAATGTCCTCAACGGCAGGTATAACACATTGACTGCACAGTATAAAGATTTAATTCTCGGCAAATATGGAAAGGTTCCTGGTAAACTTTCAGAGGAAGTTGTTGGACTGTGTACTAAGAACGGGGAAAAGAGAATAACGTGCAGGCCCGCCGACCTGCTTTCCGGCGAGATAAAAAAGCTTACCAAAGAGCTTGATGATATGGGCTTTTGTGAGAAAGAAGAGGATGTCCTCAGTTATGCGCTCTTCCCTGAAGTGGCTGTAAATTTCTTCAAGTGGCGCGCCGCACGCGATACCGGAGTGGACAGAGATATGGCGGCAGACCCCGACGGGGTGTACCCCGTTTAAATAATAAGTAATTTGGCGGGAGTAAAATCTCCCGCTTTTTAAAGTGAAGAGGTATATGAAAGTTGCTGTTGTTGGCGGAGGAGCTTCCGGCCTGATGGCGGCGTATGCCGCCGCGGCGCGCGGAAACGACGTGACGCTGTTTGAAAAGAATGAAAAGTGCGGAAAAAAAATCTATATAACCGGCAAAGGTCGCTGTAATGTCACCAACGATTGCGAGCCGCAGGAATTTCTTCAGAGAGTAGTACGCGGAGCTAAATTTCTCACAGGCGCAATATACTCTTTTTCGCCGAGGGTGCTTATGGAACTCCTTGGGCAGGGAGGATTGCACCTTAAGACCGAAAGGGGTTCACGGGTTTTCCCTGCGAGCGACAAGGCGAGCGATGTTACGCGATGCCTTGAAAATTTATGCAAGAGCGTCGGAGTGAAATTCAGATTCAATCAAAAAGTCGAAAAAATATCGATTTTGAATAGTACTGTGCGTGGCATACTCACTAAAAATGAGCAGTTTTTATGCGACAAGGTAATAGTTTGCACGGGAGGACTGAGTTATAAATCAACAGGCTCTGACGGCGACGGATACGCATTTGCAGAGCAGGCGGGACACTGTATTGAGGCTTGTGTTCCGTCGTTGTGCGGTGTTAATTTAAAGGGTAATTACTTTAAAGCGGCGCAGGGGCTGTCGCTCAGGAATGTCGGGCTGACTGTCTGGGACGGCGACAAGAAGGTGCAGCAGCTGTTCGGTGAGATGCAGTTTACGCATTTCGGCGCGTCAGGACCGATTATACTTACGGCTTCGGCGTTTATAAACCGTTCTCAGCCGTCGCGCGTAAAATTTATGCTCGACTTTAAACCTGCTCTTGACTATGAGACGCTGGAACAGCGTGTTTTGCGCGACTTTGAACAGGAAAAGAACAGGGACATAGGCAACTGCCTCAAAAGGTTGCTGCCGTCTGCCGTAATCGGGGAAGTGCTTTTACGCAGCGCTGTTTCTGCAGACAAAAAAGTAAATTCAATCACGAAGGCTGAACGCGCGACATTGTTGACAAACATAAAAAACTTTGATATGCTTTTTTTGTCTTTACGCGGCTTTGAAGAAGCTGTTGTGACCAGCGGCGGGGTCAACCTCAAGGAGGTTAATCCCAAGACGATGGAGAGCAGACTTGTAAGCGGGCTATACTTCTGCGGCGAGGTACTGGACGTTGACGCGCTGACGGGCGGGTTTAATCTTCAGATTGCCTTTGCTACGGGCTATGCCGCCGGCAATTCTATAGGATAAATTTTGTGATTGAGCATTGGAGGAAATAATGAAGGCGATACGCGGAGCTACTACCGCAGATTGCGACAGTCCCGAAAAAGTACGGGAGTGCGTCAAGGAGCTTCTTGAGGAAATCAAATCAAGGAACAATCTGTCGTATCAGGATATAATATGTATAATGTTTTCCAATACGGAGGATATTCGCTCTTTCTATCCCGCGAAAGCGGCCAGGGAGGTTGGCTTTGCAGGGTGTGCGCTGTATTCTTCGCTCGAACCTCCCATAGAGGGGTCGCTTCCGCTCTGCATACGCGTTATGCTGCTTGCGGAGGGTGAGGGTGATTCCGTTCCGGTATATCTTAGGGGCGCGGTCAACCTTCGGCGCGACGTAACAAAACGTCTTGTCATAGCGCTTGACGGCCCTGCGGGCAGCGGTAAAACTACGGCGGCAAAGAACCTTGCCAAAGAACTCAATATTCTGTATCTGGATACCGGAGCAATGTATCGCGCGGTGGCTCTCAAATGCTTAAGGTGCGGCGTCAGTGTGAATGACGAAAAGGCTGTAACACGGCTAGTTGAGGATATAGACCTTAAGATAGAATATAAAAACGGCCGCCAGGCCACTATTCTTGACGGCGAGGACGTATCGGAGGAAATACGCAAGCCTGAAATTTCAGGAATGGCGTCAGAGGTATCGGCGTTCGGTTGCGTAAGGCGCAAGATGGTTGAGATGCAACGCAGAATCGCGGCCACTATGTCTTGTGTGATGGACGGAAGAGATATAGGCACGAACGTGTTGCCCAATACGGAGCATAAATTTTATGTTACGGCGTCGGTAGAGGTTAGGGCCGAAAGGCGTTACCGCGAGGACGTTGCAAAGGGCTTCAAAGTTTCGCTCAAGAGCATAGAAGACGATATAAGAGCCCGTGACAAGCGGGATATGGAGAGAGCTATAGCTCCGCTGCGCTGTGCCGAAGACGCTGTGATTGTGGATACGTCCGGTATGCTCCCGGAGCAGGTGGTGGAGTTTATAAAAAATAAGATTCAGGAAAAAATCTGATGGAAGCCGAAGAAAAGGTTTTGGGTGAAAAAGAGCGCAAAAGGGCGCAGAAAAAGATGCAAAGAGAGCAAAAAAAGTTTGCAAGGTGGTTTGCTTTTCTGCGGTTTCTTTCCCGTGTACTCTGGATATTTTTACCATATAAAGAACATCGTGCCGTCAAAGACTATGGCAACCGCCCGTATGTCTTTATATGCAACCACTACAGTATATGGGATATAATTTATCCCTGCATAGCGGTTAAAAAGCCTTTGCACTTTATTGCCAAGCAGGAACTGTGGAACAACGCTTTCCTGCGCTGGTTCTGCAACAAGTGCAGATGTATTCCCGTGAGCCGCGACGGCGCCGGTACGGATGTAAAAGCTATAATGCAGGCGATGAAATATCTGAAAAACGGGGAAAATATTCTTATCTATCCCGAAGGGCACAGAAATAGCGGAGATGTGGAACTTCTTCCTTTCAAGGGCGGATTTGCGGCTATTGCTATAAAGACAAAGACTCCGTTGATTCCCATAGTGCTGATGTCTAAGCCCGGATTGTTCAGAAAAGTTCATGTACTCTACGGCGAACCGATTGAGTTTTCTGAATACTATGGCAAGAAGCTGACCGAAGAGGATATAGCCGATTGCGAGAAGCGGCTGAGGAGCATAATGCTCGGGATGAGGGAAGATTTCAGGGCGAAGCGTGTAAAGAAGAAAAAATGAAAATCATAGTTGCAAAAAACAGCGGCTTCTGTACGGGGGTGCGCCGTGCTGTAGACACGGCGCTTTCGGCAGACGGCCGCAATACTTATGTCTTAGGGGAAATAATACACAACAAGAGCGTGATAAGCAGCATAGCCGCTCACGGAGTGAAACAGGTGGAAAGTCTTGACGAGGTGCCTGACGGCGCTTCCGTCATATTCCGTTCACACGGCGTTCCACTCAGCTATTACGACGTATGCGCAACACGCGGCATAAACGTTATAGACTGTACCTGTGACTTTGTAAGGCGCACGCAGGAGATTGTCAGGGAACAGCATGAAGCTGGTAAAACCATAGTTATAGCGGGCGAGCCGACTCATCCGGAGGTGATAGGATTGCAGGGGTGGTGCGGCAATTCGGCAATCGTCGTCAATTCTGAAGAAGCCGATTTTTCGTGGCTTGAGGGAAAGGATGTCTGTGTGGTAAGCCAGACCACGTTTTCTGTTGAAAAATTTAAAAAAATAATAGAAAATATAAAAAAACAGCGTGAAAAAACAGTTGCCGTTTTCAAAACTATTTGTTATACTACTATAGGACGTCAATCGGAAACTGAAGAGATAGCTTCAGAGTGTGAAGCAGTTGTTGTGTTGGGAGGTCTGAACAGCAGCAATACAAACAAACTGTATGAAGTTGCACGGCGCAGGTGCGGACACGTATTCAGGCTTGAAGACGCTGAAAGTTTCGATTACTCAGTATTAAAAAATTTTGCAAGTGTAGGTATCGTTTCAGGGGCATCAACCCCGGATGCCCAAACCCGGGAGGTTCTTTTAAAGATGGAAGAAGTTAGCACAGAAGTTAA
>CBCPNE010000171.1:0-3052 GCA_965120435.1 uncultured Clostridia bacterium | reverse complement strand
TTCTTGAAATCATAGTACCCGAAGGCAAAAAGGCAAAGAAGGGCGGCGAGGGCTTTATGGATAAGCGCATACTGCTCACCCCGTCGCTTGCGATAGGCCAGCTTGTGAAGCAGACCACATACACCGCGGGCATAGCGGTAAAGTGCCTCAACGCCGCCGTGGAGAGCTTTATAAACAAGGACGACGGCAAGTTTGAATCAATCGGTCAGGACGTTGCCAAGGTAAACAGCCTTTCGCAGGAGATTACAAACTATCTTATAGAGGTATCCGCAAAGGATATATCGCTTGCGGATGAACGGCTTGTAAACGCGCTGCACAGGAACAACTCAGACATTGTGAGAATTGCGGACATAGCAGACAATATAGTGGGTTATACGCGCAAGGAAATTGAAGAGATACTTAACTTTTCAGATGTGGTAAAGCACGATTTGAACCGCGTAATGAGCCTTATAAACGAACAGTACGAACTTGTTGTGGACATAGTTGAAAACAACAATTTAGTTAAAATGAGACAGTCGGACGAGATTGAAAGGGAGATTGACCTTACAAAGAGGAGACTGTTGGATGAACACTATCAGCGCCTTATGCGCGGGGAGTGCAACGCGGAAAACAACAGCCTATTCGTCAGCCTTATAAGCAACCTTGAGCGCGTGGGCGACCACCTCAGCTTTATGGCGCACTCGGTTGATGGGGTTGTGGAACTCCCGTCCGAAAAAGCTGTCAAAGCTTAAAGGAGCGGCATATGAACGGAACGGTATTTGCACTTGAGGACGACTCCAGCATAAGCGGGCTTATAAAAGTTTCGCTTGAAATGAGCGGCATAACGTTTGAAGCTTATCCCAACGTAAAAGAATTTTACGACGCGATAGCGCGCAGACAGCCGGACGTAGTCCTTCTGGATATAATGCTGCCGGACGGCAACGGGCTTGACGTGTTGCGCACGGTAAAGAGCAGATACCCTTCCGTAAGCTGTATAATGATTTCCGCCCTCTCCAAAGAGGAGGACAAGGTGAACGGGCTCAATCTGGGCGCGGACGACTACGTCGCCAAGCCCTTCTCCGTTCTGGAACTTACGGCGCGCGTAAATGCGGCGCTCAGGCGCAAAAAGCGCGCCGACGCCATCGCTATAGGCGGCCTCACGCTCAACGGCGACACTATGGAAGTCACCTTGAACGGCGTAAGGCTGGAGCTCAACAAAAAGGAATTTGAGCTTTTGAAATACTTTATGCAGCACCCCGGCAAGGTACTCCCGCGCGAAACAATTCTGCTTGAGGTGTGGGGGTACGAACAGGGCGAAACGCGCACGCTCGACAACCACGTTTCACGGCTGAGAAAGTTGGGCATTACCAATCTGGAGACGGTGTTCGGCGTGGGGTATAAACTCTCGGTACAGTAAATGAAATTAAGAATTTTAGGAATATCTATACTGATAACGTTCCTCGGAATTCTGGCATACTCCCTTATTTCGGCAGAGCTTTATTACAACTCCTCCTTAGAGAGCGCAAAGAGTTATCTCTCCGTTTATATGAATTCCTTTGACGAGGACGAGTACGGCTCGCTCGATTCGGGCGCGGCGAAGGCCTTTTCCGAACAGCTTGAAGGGGTGCGCGTCACCTTTATAGGCGCCGACGGGGTTGTACTTGCAGACAGTGAGGCGGAGGACGTGTCTGAGGACCATTCAGGCAGACAGGAGGTGCGCGAGGCCGCGGAAAGCGGCGAGGGCTACGCCGTGAGGCGCAGTTCCACCGTGGGCACAAACTATGTGTACTACTGCCGCGCTTTCACCGCTTCAGACGGAACTGTTTACTTTGTGCGCATAGCGATGCCCACCACCAGCGAATGGGGACTGCTTGCAGACAATCTTCCCACCATAATAATTTATTTCGTCCTGGACCTTCTTGCCTGCGTTATCTTTACATATGCGGCTACATACTTCATACTTAAACCTGTTGAAACAATTACGCGGCAGGCGGCCCTCAGCCGCAATATACAAACGCGCTACAGGGAGCTTAAGCCCATAGCCGCCGTGCTTAACGACAGAAACAGGGACATAGAAAAGAAGGTGAATGAGATAAAGGAAGAGAAGGAGCTTGTGGAAAAAGCGCAGAATTCAAAGAACGAATTTATTTCAAACATCACGCACGAGATGAACACGCCGCTCACCTCCATAAGGGGGTATGCGGAACTGCTCGCTTCAGGTATGATGACCAAGGAGCAGCAGGACGCGGCCTACAAGACGATTTTAAAGCAGAGCGAACGGCTTACAAACCTCATTGCCTGCATAATAAACTACAACGAGATAGACAATTCGGATATTCCCTCCTGCGAGGTGGACCTTTCAAAGCTCGCAAAGGAGATGCTTGCCGTCGTCAAGCCTGAAGCCGACAAGCGCAAGGTTGAACTTATTGACAATATCTGCGACAACGTAATCGTGCAGAGTACGCACGAGAGAATGTCTGAGATGGTGGGCAACCTGATACGCAACGCCATACGCTACAACAAGGAGGGCGGCAGCGTGACCGTCACGCTGGATATAGACCACTTTGAGGTGGCGGACACGGGCATAGGCATTTCAAAGGAAAACCTTGACAAGGTGTTCAGCAGATTTTTCACGGTGGATAAGTCGCACAGCGGCAAGAACGGCGGCTTCGGACTGGGGCTTGCAATGGTCAAAAAAATCTGCCACAGGGAGGGCTGGACAATCTCCGTTGACAGCACGGAGGGCGTGGGTTCAACCTTTACGGTAAAATTTTAAGGTATGGAATTTTTATATGGGCGGAGGCGCATTTGCGCCTCCGCCCATATATATTTGCGTACATATGAATTTTCACTCACTTGCTCTTCGCGTGATATGCGCCCCGCCGCAATCATCGCGCGGCGGGAGAGGGACAGGAGGGGGACGTATGCGCCCCGCCGCACATATTGTTTGTAAAACGGCATATTTCAACGCCGCAAATCCGCCCCTTATGCTCCTGCCCGCATATATCTGTTAACGCATATGCGCGCGCAGTATATGCGCCGCGGCTGATATTTGCGCGGGCGCACTTTTGCG
>CBCPNE010000170.1:0-5225 GCA_965120435.1 uncultured Clostridia bacterium | reverse complement strand
TTTGCTGCCGTCAAAGTCAACGGCGCACCAAGCGGATATATCGGATATATATACGCCCTCAAGCGCAGTGCAGTCTGAAAAGGCGTTTCGTCCTATGGCGGTGAGCGTGGCGGGAATTGTCACGCTCTCAAGCGCGCCGCAGCCGCGGAACGCCTCATAACCTATTGAGGTAAGGCTGTCAGGCAATGCCGCATACCTGAGCGACGTACACCCGTAAAATGCCGAACTGTCTATCTCTCTTATTCCGCCGCCTATGGTCACGCCTGTAAGCGTAGTGTTTCCGCTGAATGAATCTGCCGCTATAGTTTTAACGGGCAGACCTGAGTAAATGGAGGGGATTACTATTTCAGCTGCGGAATCGCCGTCCAGCCCCGTGACGGAGTAGTACGTTCCCGTACCGGACAGTTCATAGGTCAACTCCGCAGTTCCCTCCGTAACGCAGCCGCACACGGTGCAGGCTCCGTCCTGCATAACGTGTTCGCCCATATCCGCGACCTCTTCCGCGTCGCCGCAGGCGGCTGCGTGCCAATGACTTGTTTCGTCAAACGACCAATCTTCGGAAAAAGTGTGTTCGTGGGAAGAACCGTCGGCCGAACAGGCGGCAAGTCCCGCTGACAGAAATGCGGCGGAAACAAAGGCAAGCAACGCCGCAGATACAATCTTCTTCATTTATTATCCTCCTTGGAAAATTGTATGCAGGTATGCGCGCAAAAATAAAAAAGCGCGCCTTCAACCGAAGACGCACCCTGCAAATGTATCTCCGATTTGTCGCCCAACAACTTTTCTGCTAACGGAAAAGAGAGATACAAAATGCCAGTTTGTATCCGTTAAGCAGAATTATTGAGTTGTTGGGCACTCGCATTATAACATACGCGGGGCAATTTTGCAAGGTTGCGCCGCACATTTAAAGATAAAAAGCGCGGGAGGGGCGGTAACCGTCTGACCCGCACCGCGGGCGCGTAGGAAAATTTTTGCGTGCCTTATTATTATGACGCGGCATATGGCGCGCGGGCGCGCAAACGCTTGCAAAAGGGGCGTGCGCGGTGTAAAATAATAAAAACGGCCGCGTGCCGCATAAAGGAATGTGAATTATGAATTTTACTGAAGTCACGGTGCATACCTCTTCCGAGGGAAGCGAGCTTGTAGCCGATATTTTATGGCGATATTCCAACTACGGGGTGGCCATATCTGACGTAAAGGACGTGATAGCCCTTCAGCGGGACAGGGCTATGTACTGGGACTATATGGACGAGGAGCTGACAAGGGACAGCGGAGAGGCTCTCGTCAAGGCATTTGTGGCGGAGGACGACGCGTCGGCCGCATTGCCGCAGATAAGGGCGGACATTGAAAAAATGATGGACGACTGCGGCGGATGTATGCCGCTCGGCTCTTTGGAGATAACTACGCGCACGGTGGACGGCGACGACTGGATAGAGATTTGGCGCAAGCACTTCCGCCCCCTTCACATAGGCGGCAGAGTGGTGGTTGTGCCGGAGTGGATAGCCTACGAAAGACAGCCCGGAGAGGTTGTCGTCAGGCTGGACAGCAATATGGCGTTCGGCACGGGCGAACACGAAACTACGGCGATGTGCCTTGAGCTGTTGCAGGAATATCTCACGGCGGACAGCGTGTGTCTGGACGTGGGCTGCGGAAGCGGTATTTTGGGCATATCCGCCGTCCTTTTGGGCGCAAAGAGCGCCTGGCTCACGGATATTGACGCTGTGGCCGCGGAGAGCGCGGCGCACAACTGCGCCCTCAACGGCGTGCAGGAGAGGTGTACCGTGCGGCGCACCGACCTCATAGGGGAGGCGGACATATCCGCGGATATTGCGCTTGCCAATATTACGGCGGACGTGCTGGTGCGGCTCGCGCCCTCTCTGCCGCCGCGCATAAAGGCGGGCGGCACGCTCATACTTTCAGGAATTATCAGGGAAAAGCTTGACGGAGTTTTAAAGGCGTATGAAGCGCTCGGCTTTGCAAGTAAAAAAATATGTGAGCGCGGCGAATGGCTGGCCGTGGCGTTCGACAGGGTCTGAGAGGGGTTATGGCGGCACCAAAGAGGTTTCTCACAGAAAATCCGATAGACTACCCCGCACAGACAGAGGCGGAGCTTGAGGGCGAGCAGTTCAATCACGCAAAAAACGTGCTGCGCCTTTCCGTAGGCTCGGAAATCACCCTCCTGGACGGAAGCGGGAGGGAGTATTCCGCAATAATCGCCGCGGTGAAAAAGCACGCGATGACGGCGCACATAACGGGCTTCTGCCTTGGCGACAAGGAGCCTTCAACCGACGTCCGCCTGCTCTGCGGCGCGCTCAGGGGGGACAAAACCGAACTTGTGGTGCAGAAGGCCACGGAACTCGGCGTGAGCAGCATAGGCATATTTTCTTCAAAGTACTGCTCGGCTTTCATAAATTCGCCCTCCAAGCTTGAGCGGCTGAACAAGGTCGCGCGCGAGGCCACAAAGCAGTGTATGCGTTCCGTCGCGCCCAAAGTGGAATTTTTTGATACGTTTGAGGGCGCGCTGGCCTCGGCGGAGGGGTATAAAAATAAATTGTTTGCCTGCGAGTTTGCCGCTCAATCGGACGCGGATATGCGCAAACTTTCGGGCAGTACGGCAATAGTAGTGGGCAGCGAGGGCGGCTTCTCAGACGAAGAGTTTGCGCTCGCAAGGGAAAGGTACGGCTTTGACGGAATAAGCCTCGGCAAACGCATACTCCGCGCCGAGACGGCGGCCGTCGCTATAACGGCCGTTGTGATGTTTGAATTGGGTGAACTGAAATGAAGGCGTGCATATTTACGCTCGGCTGCAAGGTCAACGAGGTGGAGAGCGCCTCCGTTGCGGCGGCGCTTGAAAACTGGGGCGTGGAGGTCAGCGAAAAACTCTGCCCCGCGGATATATACATACTGAACACCTGCGCCGTCACGCGGGAGGCCGAAAAAAAGAGCCGCCAGCTTGTGGCGCGCGCGCGGAAGTTCAACCCGTCTGCGGAAATATATGTGGTTGGCTGCGCCTCTGAAAAGGACGGCGCGGCGTTTGCGGGAAAGGACGTGACATACGTTGGCGGGGCCAGGAACAAAAATGAGCTGATTGCGGCGCTTGCAGACAGGCTGGGCGGCAGATATGCCTGCGCCTGCAACGAGCAGGGTTATGACATAATGCCCCCGCCGCACGCCTTCCGCACGCGGTCGTTCGTCAAGATAGAGGACGGCTGCAACAACTTCTGTTCGTACTGCATAATACCGTATCTGCGCGGCAGGGTGCGCAGCCGCTCCGCAGAAGAGATTGCGGCGGAAGTTGCTATGTGCGACAGCGCGGAGGTCGTGCTTACGGGCATAAATATTTCGGCCTACTCCTATGAGGGCAAGGGGCTTGCCGCGCTCATAGGCCGGCTTGCGGGCATAAAAAAGCGTATAAGGCTGGGCTCGCTTGAATGTGGCGTCGTGGACGAAAAACTGCTTGAAGCCTGCAGGGCGCTTGAAGATTTCGCCCCCCAGTTTCACCTTTCGCTTCAGAGCGGGAGCGACAGCGTTTTAAAAAAGATGAACCGCCGCTATACGCGCGCGCAGTATCTTGAAAGGTGCGCGCTCATCTATAAGTATTTCCCCGCCGCGGCCATAACTACGGACATAATAGCCGGTTTTCCCGCAGAGAGCGAGGAGGATTTTAAAGAGAGCCTCTCCATAATAGAGGAGGCGGGGCTTGCGCGCGTACACGCCTTTGCGTTCTCTCCCCGCGAGGGTACGGCCGCGTTCAGGATGAAGGATTTGCCGTCTGCCGTCAAGGAAGAGCGGCTTAAAAGACTGCTTGAGGCGGGGGCCGCGGCGGCTGAACGGTTTTTGCGAAAGAACGCGGGCAGCGTGCAGGAAGTTATTTTTGAGGACTATGACGGCGAGTTTACATGCGGCTATACGGGGAGCTATATCAAAGTGTATCTGCGCGGCGACTTCTGCGGGCGCAGGATGCGCGTAAAGCTTGGCGCGGCGTTTAAGGACGGCGCGCTGGGTACGCCTGAATGAGCGTGCAATATGCCGCAACAAACGGTATTCTGACGATAATAAAATAAATTTTAAAGGGGTAATTATTATGCTTAAAGACGACTGCCTGTTCTGCAGGATAATCAGGGGGGAGGTGCCCTCTTCAAAGGTGTATGAGGACGAAAAAATGCTCGTGTTCAGGGACATCGCGCCCAAGGCGAAAGTTCACCTGCTTGCAGTACCCAAGGACCACTTCAGACTGCTCTCTGAAATGGACGGGGAGAGGGCTGAACTTGTAAAGTATATGCTCACAAAAATTCCCGTGATTGCCGCGCAGAACGGCTGTGAAAATGGCTGCCGCCTGATAGTCAACCAGGGCGAGGACGCGGGGCAGACTGTGTTCCACCTGCACATCCACATTCTCGGCGGCGAAAATCTGCCGTGGGACTGATTGAGAGGGCGATATGCTGTACTGTATAGAAAACGACGTACTCAGGCTCACCGTAAACGGCGAAGGGGGAAGTATACATTCGCTCTTCTACAAGCCCGCAGGGGAAGAGCGAATGTGGCATGGCGGCGATGCGTGGCGCAGCCGCGACGTGGTCATATTCCCCATAGTGGGACACGCCGCGCCCTTCGAGGTGTGCGGAAAGAGCTATGAGCTGAAGTCGCACGGCCTTGCGCGCTACGCCGTGCTGGAAGTGCGCGAAAAAGGGGACGGCTTCATCTGCCTCGGCTTCAGTTCCTCCGCTGAGAGCAGGGAGAGCTACCCTTACGACTTTGACTTTTCCGTGAGCTACCGGCTTGAAGGAAACAGCGTGAAAGTCGCCTACTTCGTGCGTTCAAAGGGCGGGGTAATGCCATTTTATGTGGGCGGACACCCCGGAATGTACGCCCCCGGCGGCAGTGCTGTGATTGAATTTGAAAGAGAGGAACACCCCGTAATATATCCGCTTGAGGGCGGAGCGGCGGCAATGCCCTGCCTTAAGCGCTTCGTGGCGGACAAGGCGTTTTTTAAAGAGTGCAAGACCTTTCAGCTCGGCTCGCTCTCAGGCGGGGCGATATATGCGCGCACGCAGGACGGATACACCTATACATACAAATCCGACTGTCCGCTGTTTGCGTTCTGGTCCAATGAGGACGGCGGCGACTATATCTGCGTGGAGCCGTGGTGGGGCATAAACGACAACCCCGCCTTCCCCCGTGAGTTTACTCTCAAACCGTTCGTCAATTTTGACAGGGGAGAGGGC
>CBCPNE010000169.1:0-4856 GCA_965120435.1 uncultured Clostridia bacterium | reverse complement strand
GCGGATAATAAACTATCACAATTTTATTCAAAATAAACAGTCAAGTCAAGTAATTGAACGCGGAGGCGTGTACAAAAGTACTTCACTTTTTCCGTTTTATCGTACTGCGGTACAATATTATCAATATTTAAAAAAATCTTTGGTCAAAATTATGTACTTTCGGCCCGCCTGTGTGATATAATTATACAAACCGCAGAAGCGGTTATAAATTCTCATACAAAAGGTGCGCGGATGTTATCGGATATTGAAATTGCAGAGAGCTGCAAATTGCGCGATATAGTCGACGTTGCGGCCAGGCTCGGCCTCAGCGGGGAAGAGCTTGAACTGTACGGCAGATACAAGGCCAAGATTAACCTCGGCAGTGTGAACCCCAAATCAAAACTCGTTCTGGTAACTTCAATAAATCCCACGGCGAGCGGAGAGGGCAAAACCACCGTGTCTATAGGTCTTGCAGACGGTATGGCAAAGCTCGGCAAAAAGGTGTGCCTCGCCCTCAGGGAACCTTCCCTCGGCCCGGTGTTCGGCATAAAGGGAGGGGCGGCCGGCGGCGGCTTTGCCCAGGTGGTGCCTATGGCGGACATTAACCTGCACTTCACGGGCGACCTTCACGCCATAACTTCGGCAAACAACCTGCTCTGCGCCGTGACGGACAATCACCTGTTCCGCGGCAACGCGCTCAGAATAAAAAAGGTATTTTTCCGCCGCTGTATGGATATGAACGACCGCGCCCTGCGCGACATAACCTTAAATTGCGGCGCGGGCAATATGAAGGGCTGCCGCAGCTATACCCGCAGCGAGGGATTCGATATAACGGCCGCTTCGGAAATTATGGCGGTGCTGTGCCTTGCTTCAGACCTCGCCGATTTAAAGCGCAGGCTTGAAAATATCGTGGTCGGAGAAGATGAGGACGGCAACTTCGTCTATGCGCGCGACCTGAAAGTGGCCGGCGCGATGGCCACGCTCTTAAAGGACGCGATAAAGCCCAACCTCGTGCAGACGCTTGAGGGCACTCCCGCAATAGTCCACGGCGGTCCGTTTGCAAACATAGCGCACGGCTGCAACTCGGTGCGCGCCACATACACCGCAATGACGCTTGCGGACTACACGGTAACGGAGGCGGGCTTCGGCGCGGACCTCGGCGCGGAAAAATTTCTGGATACCAAGTGCAGGGTTGCGGGCATACAGCCCGACTGCATAGTGGTTGTCGCCACCGTAAAGGCGCTCAAGCTTCACGGCGGCGCAGACAAATCCGACCTCTCGCGCGAAAATCTTCCCGCGCTCAGGGCGGGGCTTCCCAATCTGTTGAAGCACGTTGAAAATATGTCGGGAGTATATTCCAAACCCGTCGTGGTTGCAATGAACAGGTTTGCAACGGACACCCCCGCAGAGATAGAGGAGGTCATCTCCGCCTGCAATAACGCCGGCGCCCCCGCCGTATTCACGGACGTATTTTTAAAGGGCGGCGAAGGCGGCAGGGCGCTCGCCCAAGAGGTTATAAAGATGTGCGCCAAGCCCTCGGAACTCACCTTTGCTTACGACCTCGGCGACGGAATAAAGAAGAAGATTGAAGACATTGTAAAAAACATTTATGGCGGAGACGGCGCAGATTTCACTGCGGAGGCAGAAGAAAAAATCGCCGGCCTTGAGGCAAAGGGAATAAGCGGCCTGCCCGTAATAATCGCAAAGACGCAGTATTCCCTTTCAGACGACCCCAAAAAGCTTGCGCGGCCGCAGGGTTTCAGAATACGCGTAAGGGACATAATCTATAAGGGCGGCGCGCAGTTTATCGTGGCCGTTGCCGGGGACATAAACCTTATGCCGGGGCTCGGCAAAACGCCCGCCGCGGAGCGCATTGACGTGGACGCGGACGGCAACATAACGGGGCTTTCTTAAACTAACCGCATTTTAACGCAATTCAATCGGAAGGATATTACTTGAATTTATGTCAGAAAAAGAAAATCTCAATTTACCTGAAGCTTCCAACTTCATAGAACAGATTATAAATGAAGAGCTTGCCGCGGGCAAGTTTGAACCGGTCGGCAACAAAATCAAGGTGCGCTTCCCGCCCGAACCTAACGGATACCTGCA
Organism: uncultured Clostridia bacterium; assembly: GCA_965120435.1. GTDB lineage: Bacteria > Bacillota > Clostridia > Christensenellales > Borkfalkiaceae > Coproplasma. The sequence continues at coordinate 2,768 of CBCPNE010000169.1, read as the reverse complement.
CATAGGCCACGTAAAGGCGCTCTCCATAAACTTCGGCGTAAAGGAAAAGTACGGCGGAGAGATTAACCTCAGAATGGACGACACCAACCCCGCCAAGGAAGACAACGAATACGTTAAATCCATAGTGGAGGCTCTCGGCTGGCTGGGTTACAGGTACGACAGGCTGCTCTACGCCTCAGACTACTACGACAAGCTCTACGAGATTGCCGAAAAGTATATAAAGGACGGCAACGCCTATGTGTGCGACCTCTCCGCGGAGGAGATAACGGCAACGCGCGGCACCCTTACGGAGGCGGGCACGCCCTCGCCCTGCAGGGACAGAAGCGTGGAAGAAAATTTAAAACTCTTCCGCGAAATGAAGGCGGGCAAATATCCGGACGGCGCAAAGGTTCTGCGCGCAAAGATAGATATGGCCTCGCCAAACATAAATATGCGCGACCCCGTTATCTACCGCATAGCGCACGTTTCGCACTACCGCACGGGCGACAAGTGGTGCATCTATCCGATGTACGACTTTGCCCATCCCATCTCGGACGCCATAGAGGGCATAACGCACTCGCTGTGTTCGCTTGAATTTGAAAACCACAGGCCGCTCTACGACTGGGTGATTGAAAAGGCCGGCTTCCCCGCGCCCGTGCCCCGTCAGATAGAGTTCGCAAGGCTCAACATAACCAACACCCTTATGTCCAAGCGCTATCTTAAAAAGCTCGTGGACGAAGGTTTTGTAAGGGGGTGGGACGACCCCCGCATGCCCACGCTTATGGGGCTCAGAAAACGCGGCGTTCCGCCGGAGGCTCTCAGGAAGTTTGTCTCGGACGTGGGCGTGGCAAAGGGCTACGCCGTAGTAAATTCCGCCCAGCTCGACAGCTGCGTGCGCGACAACCTCAATGAAAATGCCGAAAGGGCTATGGCGGTAATCAATCCCCTTAAGCTCACTATAACCAACTATGTTGGTGAGGAGCTGCTGGACTTTGAAAAGAGCCCCGTCCGTCCCGAACTCGGCATAAGGAAGGTTGCCTTCAGCGGCGCGGTATATATAGAGAGGGAAGACTTCTCCCTCAATCCTCCGCCCAAATACAAGCGCCTCACGGTGGGCGGCACGGTGAGGCTCAAGGGCGCGTACATCGTGCGCTGCGACGAGGCCGTTACCGATGAAAACGGCGCGGTAACGGAGTTGAAATGCACCTACTTCCCGCAGACAAAGAGCGGTTCAGAAGCCCCCTGCGACGTAAAGGCAAAGGGCGTGGTGCAGTGGGTGGACTGCAAGTACGGCAAAGACGCCGAGTTCAGGCAGTACGCTCCCCTTCTCAGGGATGAGGAATACCCCGACCAGGACTACGGCGAACGCCTCAACAGGGAGAGCGAAAAGATTTTTTACGGCAAGGCGGAACCCTGCCTTGCGGAGGCGGCGGAAGATTCGCCCTTCCAGCTCATACGCACCGGCTACTACAAAAAGTGTACCGAGGCGGGAAAGCTCATCCTCTCAGAGATAGTTTCTTTAAAGGACAGTTTCAATAAATAAATTGTGCCGCCGCGCAGTGCGCGCGTGCGGTAAAGACGGGTAAAGTTTATGGTCTATGCAATAATTGCGGCGTCGGTAATACTCGTCGCGGCTTTCGTCATAGGTCTGGTGAGGGGCTTCATAAAGTCAGGCAGTTGGGCTACGGAATATCTGTTTGCAGTGATATTTTCCGTACTCATCTTTACCTTTGCCGACCTCTCAGGTATGAACGAATGGATTGCGTCCGCGCTCAAAGTGGGCGTCACCGCGGCGATTTTACTGCTGTTTGCCTTTCTCTCCTCACGGGCGAAGGCGTTTCTTAAAAAATGCGTTGCCTCCGCGCAAAAGCGCTCTTATTACGAACAGTACGGCGACAGGGAAGAAAACACCCTGCAGATTCTGGACGCTATAGAGACGGGCGACGCAAAGGAATACCGCAGGCTCACAAAGCGCAAGTTCAAGGAAAAGCGCGGCGTCGCCGGCGTATTGGACAGAATATTCGGCGGCATAACCCAGGTTATAAAGGCGGCGGTGATATTGTGGCTTGTAGCCGCGTTCGTCCTCGTCGTGCTTGACTTCACCCAGATACCGTCAATCGTCGGATATCTTGACGGAGTGTATTCAAGCGGCGTGTGGGAGTTCTTCTCACAGATAGTAATGGACGTATTCGTCATAGGAATTATGTTCGTAGCGCTCCGCCGCGGCTACCGTTCGGGCGTGTTCAGCGCGCTGTGGAGCCTGTTCGTGATTGCCCTGATAGCGGGTGCGGCTGTACTCAGCTATTGGCTGTGCTTCAATGTGGAAGCGTTCATCTCCACCGCGCAGGGGCTCAACGGCTCTATAAGCGGCTTTACGCAGGCCATTGCAGACGGCGCTTCCCTTGCGGGACTTGACATAACTTCCCAACAGGTTGCGCAGGGCGTGCTTACGGGCATAATATTCGTCGTGTTGTTCATAGTCGTGATAATAGTGGGGGTAGTTGTCTCCGGCGCAATCTCCCGCGCAAGGGAGGGCAAGGCCGTAGCCGTGGTAGACGGAGTTTTGGGCGCGGCTGTGTTATTCGTGCTGGTCACGGTAATAATGCTGTTTGCGGGCGCGGTGCTGTTCACTCTGGAGGACGTCCCCGCAATGGAGATATTCAATACATATATGTACAACGGTGAAAAGTATGCGGCGATAGCCTCGGTATTCTACGGCGAAAACCCGCTCAGCAATTATTCGTTCATATCGGAACTCCCCATACGCGGGTGGTTTTCAGGCTGAAATA
>CBCPNE010000168.1:0-2776 GCA_965120435.1 uncultured Clostridia bacterium | reverse complement strand
AAGAGTGCCTCGAATTTATCGCCGACGACGAACTTTTGGAGATAACTCCCCAAAATATCCGCGTCAGAAAGCGCATACTCGACAGCGAACTGCGCGCCAAGGCAAACGCAAAACTCAAAAAGGGTCTTTAAAGCGTAATAAACTTCAGTTCTTCAACATATAAAATACTGTCGCGCCGCGGCGGTATTTTTTTATGCTCCGCGCGTCAGGAGGTAGTTTTATGGAAAATGCCGTACATTCACTCACCGTAGAGGACTGCAAGCGCGTTACGGCTTCCGCCATTGAAAGTGTAGACGCCTTCACTCCTTCGCAGATAATTTTAAGCTTTGCGGGCGGAAGAATAACCGTTCAGGGGAGCGGGCTTAAAATTGTGGGCTTTTCAAAGGGAAGCGGCGCTTTTTCCGCCGTCGGTACTATAAACGGAGTAAAGTATTCTGCAAAGGGAGCAAAGCTCACGCAGAAGCTCTTCAAGTAAGTCCGTGCAGTTCTTCATCTTCTTAATCTGCGTTAGCTGCGGTATCGTGAGCGGCGTGTTCTATGATTTTTTGTATGTGCTGAGGTGCGCCGTGTGCGGCGTGCCCGCGGGACAGTACAGCGTCAAGGACAAAATTTTTACAGCGTTCTGCGATATTTTGTACTGTGCGGCGCTGGCCGCGCTGTATATCGGCGCCTCCGTACTGTTTGAATTTCCCGACCTGAGATTGTACATGCTTGCAGGCTGTTTTATCGGCGTGCTGCTCTATATGAAAAGTTTTCATTTATTTGTTGCTTTTTTCATAAAGAAATTGTATAATAGAAGAGCAAAGAGGTAACGTATGAATACACAAAAGCGCAACCGCATTGTTGCGGCGGTTACAGTCAACGTGGTTTTGCTCCTCGTGATACTCGTAGCGGTTATGATTTACCAGATAATCACAATTTCCGTTCTGAGCAACCGAAGGGAGGAGCTTCAGCAGGAGATTTCCTCCATCATAGCTGAAAAAGACTCCGCCGAGGACAGGCTTGGATATTACCTGTCGGAAGGCGGCGTATATAAACTGTGGCTGGAGCTTATCAGTAAATCATAGAATATGACAATATGAAAATTTCTGCAATAGACGTAGGTTCAAATTCCGTTCGCCTGATGGTTATGGCGGACGGAAAAACTTTATTTAAAAAGATTGAAACGACCCGCCTCGGCGAGGGGCTTGCCTCAAGCGGAGAACTCACGCCGGCCGCCATAGAGCGCACGGCGCGCGCCGTACAGACTTTCGCGGCGGCGGCAGAACTTGAAGGCGCGGGCGCGCCGTATGTGTTTGCAACGGCGGCGGTACGTTCTTCGTCAAACGGACGGCAGTTTACTGAGCGCGTAAAACAGCTCTGCGGAATAGACGTAGACGTAATAAGCGGCGAAGAAGAGGCAAAAATAGGAATGTTGGGCGCGCTCGGCGAAAGGGACGGCGGCATAGTGGACGTCGGCGGCGCAAGCACGGAAATAACTTTGCAAGGCGGTGGCGTCTGCACATATTCAAAGAGCGTGAATATCGGCACTGTAAGACTGTTCGACCTCGCCGGGCAGGACAGGTCTGCCCTTCAGGCCGTTATAGATGAAAGACTTGCAGACTACGGCGACCTTTCGCTGGCAGGCACGCAGATGTACGCGATAGGCGGCACGGCTACCAACCTCGCGGCGGTAAAGCTCGGACTTGAAAAGTACGACCCTTCCGTCGTACACGGCACGGTACTCACCGCCGCGGAACTTGGAGAAATGGCGGACAGGCTTCTTTCGCTCTCCGTTGAACAGCGCAAGCTGCTTCCGGGTATGGACGTTCGCCGTGCAGACGTGATAGGCGGGGGCTGTCTGCTTATGTACAGCATACTTAAAAAATTCGGAGCTGAATATGTCACTGTATCTGAAAATGACAATCTGGAAGGATACGTCTTTCTGAAGAAATTGTGCAAACAGTGAGGGGGAAAATTACAGATGAAAGCGGGCGTAAATGTCATTTGCACCGTCGCGGCGGCGGCAGTCGGCCTTGCGACAGGCGCAATAGGTATGTGGCAATGTTATGAATACAACGGAATATTCTGGCTGATAGGATACTTTATTATGTTTGTTGCATTCTATCCGCTGGCCGTTGCCCTGCACGAAGGCGGACACAAACTCTTCGGCAAATTTGCAAAAATAGAGGTAAAGGTGGGGCAGATAAATCCCTTTATGACCTCTTCACCCTGCTCTATAAGGCCGCTTGCTTCGTCCTCCGTCAGGGGCAGATTTATCGCCACAGCCATTGGCGGAGTAGCCGTAAACGCTCTGTTTGCAATATTGGGACTTGCAATGTTCGCCGGCGGCGACGTGTGTCTGCTGTTCACCTGCTTTGCTCCGTCGTCGCTCTATCTCGCAATTATCAACGCCGTTCCCGTTACATACGGCGGCGGCAAGACGGACGGCCTGCTCGTATGGGAGGCCGCCAACAATACTCCCGACTTTCAGGTACTCGCCAGAGTGCTGCAAATCCAGGGTATGCTTTCTGAGGGTAAAAAGCTGTCCGATATTGAGGAGGATTTGCTGTTTTCAGTTCCCCAGATACAGGAGGACGACGCGGCCTTTATAATGCTCGTCTCTCTCCGCGCCGATTACTATAAGGCAAGGGGGGATGAAGAGAAGTCCTCCTTGTGGTCGTCAAGACTTGAGGACCTCAGACAGTACCTTCCCGAAGGCTGGATAACGGACGCGGAAAATTAAATAAAACGCCCTGGGCGCCCACCTGCAACACATCGGCGCCCAGGGCGTTTT
>CBCPNE010000167.1:0-7333 GCA_965120435.1 uncultured Clostridia bacterium | reverse complement strand
CCAAACAGACATACGATACAGTCTGCCAACATACGCAAAAGTCTACATATTTTCAGCTGCCTGCCCGTATTCACCGAAAATTTTTATACGGCTTTGGCGGTGCCTCCGCGGGGGCGGGCCTTGAGTTCCTGCTCCAGCTTGTCGCACTCCTCCTGAAGCTCCTCCTCCGTTTCTGTAACTTCAATGCCGTCCAGAATGTTCTGAAGCCTGTATTCCTTGTTCAGATACCTTATGGTCTGAAAGCCGATTACCGCCGTAAGCGTGCCGTTTGTAAGCCCCTGGATAGAGCTGTCCACCAGCGCGGATATTGCCGTACCCAAAAATGGTATGCTCTTGGCGGCGTCACCCATCGTCTTTACAATGCCGTTGCCTATCTTTACGGAGCCCAGCCCGTATGCGATGAGCGAGTTTCTGAGTACGGCGCCGAATATTTTTACCAGCCTTGCGTCCGACGGGCGGAAACCGTATATAAAGACTATGTCCTTTATCATCTGAAGGTTTACCACGGCGACGAGCGCGGCGTCCGTGCGGGAGTTCTGAGATATGGCGGAGTATGCGGCCGACTTCAGCGCGCATCTGAATATTACGTCCTTGGCCGTCTTTTTGACCTTGCCCGAATAAAGCGCCGTGAGCGCGCCCTTTATGCGCTCGTCGTCGCCCGTTCTGAGGCCGAATTCAAGTTCTGCAATCAGTCTGTCGTCATACCAGCCCGCGCCGTCCACCTTGGCGTTGAAGTCCACCATCTTTTCCGCAATGTTGCGGCGCACCTTTTTGTTGTGCCGCTTTGCGCCCGCCGCGTGCCGCGAATTTACGTTGGTGCGGAAATAGTCCGTGCGGTAAATTTTTACAACGGGTACTATAAACAGAAATATGTATAAAAATACGGAGACCGCCGCCGCGGCGTAGCCAGCGTACTCATGTATGCCCCACAGCTGCAGAGTGACTGAAATGAGGCACCAGGCAATAAATATGCCTATCACGCCCGCAATTACAAATAAAATAAATTTTGCCCCCTTGGAATTCTGACGCTTTACATACTTTTCTTCGTATTCGTAAATCGTCATCTTATCGGGGTCGGTTTTTTTGCTTCTTTCGTCCTTCATATTATCCCATTTCCTCCGCATATATACCGCCGCTTATCAATTTTCAGCCGCACATATGCCGTATTTATTTTGCCCGCGGCATATGCCGCGTTTATTCAATATCTATTGAAAATTTATACAGCTCGCTCTTGGTGACGCCGCGGTCCTTTGCGGCGCGCTTCAACGCCTCTTTCTTGTCCAGCCCCTGCGCCATATAGTGCCTTATATGCTCTTCCTCCGAAAGGGAGCAGAGGTCGCTCTTTTTTTGCTCCGCACCGCCCACCGCAAGCACATATTCCCCGCGCTTTTCGCCGCCCAGCCCCTCCGCAAGGGTAAATGCTGAGGCCTCCTCGTGCAGCTTGGTTATCTCGCGCACGGCGCAGGCGGGGCGGTTACCGAACACCTCATACATATCCGTAATATACCTGTCCACATCCTGCGGGGCGGCGTGAAACAGGAGAGTCATATCCAGCTCCCTGTACCTCTCCAGAAGCCGCTTCCTCTCCCCCTTTCTGTCGGGCAGAAAGCCGATGAAGGCGAACCTTTCTGCAGGGAGGGCGGACAGTATCAGGGCGGACAGCGCGGCGTTTGCGCCGGGAATTACCGTGTAGGGTATGCCGCTCTCCCTGAGGGCGGCGCACACTATATTGCCGGGGTCGGATATGACGGGCATACCCGCGTCGGAGATTACGGCAATTTCCCTCCCCGCCCGCGCTTCAGAGATAATCTTTTCCGCGGCCGAACGCTCGTTGAACTTATGGCAGCTTACGAGCGGTTTTTTTATATCGTACGCGTTGAGCAGTCTGAGCGAATGGCGGGTGTCCTCGCAGAAAATGACATCCGCCGCGCGGAGCGCGTCCAGCGCGCGCAATGTTATATCCTTTAAATTGCCTATAGGCGTTGCAACAAAATACACCATAAAATCAGACCTGCCGCTCAGTTTACGGCGGCGGGAAGCACGTCCAGCCCCTCTTTTCCGCCCTTTGCGGCCTCCATCATCACAAGATAGGGCTTGCCGCCCTGCGTGCCGCACACAAACTGCATTCGCTTGGGCTCCAGTCCGTTGCCCTTTAAAAGGCAGATGAGTTCCGCCAGCCTGTCCGCACGGTTGATTATTCCCAGCCTGCCGCCGAATTTAAGCGTGCGCCGAGCCACAGCGACAATCTCTTCAAGCGTGATTGTTATCTCTTTGCGGCAGACAGCCTTTTCATAGCTGTCGTTTTCAAAGCCGCTCTTTTCATACGGCGGGTTGCACAGAATGAGGGAAAATTTTCCGTCCATTTCCCTGCCTATGTCCTGCACGCGCGCGCACACGGCGCGGGCCTTTGAAAAGCCGTTGTACTCTATCGTCCGCGCGCTCATATCAGAGAGGGCGGGCTGCATTTCGTAGAGGGTGACGCTGTTTATATGCGTATTGAGGCACATAAAGTGCAGCCCCACTATGCCGCTGCCCGCGCAGAAGTCGGCAACCATGTCCCCCTTTTTGCCCTTTACGAACCTTGACAGAAGCACGCTGTCTGACGTGAAGCGGTACAGCGACACGTTCTGTATTATCTTTTTATCTTCAAAGAGTTCTTCCAGAACCTCTCCCTGCTCAAGATTAACCATAACTTACTCCGCGTAATCCGCGAAAATATCTCCTCATATATGCAAAAAAGCGGAACGGTGAACCGTTCCGCCTTCTGCCTTAGCCATTATTCAGCCGCTTTGATAGCGCTGGTGGGGCAACCTTCTTCGCAAGCGCCGCAATCGATGCAAACATCGGGGTCAACTACGTACTTGGTGTCGCCTTCAGATATAGCGGTTACGGGGCAAACAGCCGCGCAAGCACCGCACATTACGCAATCGTCGTTGATAACGTGTGCCATGATGTACCTCCATATTAAATTAATACGCTTTCAGTGTACTTATTATATCACACACATTTTGCAAAGTAAAGGGGTAAATAAAAATTTTTTGGTTAAAACGGAGCATTTTTATGGTCCGTAAGGGAAATTCAGGCAAAACAGCGGCCCTTAAAATCCTATAAAAACAGAGGAAAAATCCGTGCGGAAGGTCAGTCTATAATCTTTTTGAGTTCCTCGTCCACCGGTTCGTCGCTCTCCCTCTGGCCGCCGCGGCGCTTGAAGCGCAGCTCTTCCACCTTGAAATCCCTGTAGGTTGTGGCGTCGCCCTTATCTATGCGCACCTTTACTTCCATCTTGAGCATATTTACGTTTATAACAATTCCCGTGCCTTCGGGCGTGCCAACTTCGCTGCCTATCTTGGGCATCTTTTTGCTGGCCTCCGCATAATAATCGTTTTCATACGCGAGGCAGCACATCAGTCTGCCGCACAGCCCTGAAATTTTGCTCGGATTCAAAGAAAGTCCCTGGTTTTTGGCCATCTTTATGGAAACCTTTTTGAAGTCCGGCATACAGCTTGCGCAGCAGCACACTCTGCCGCACGGACCGAGGCCGCCGAGCATCTTTGCCTCGTCGCGTATGCCTATCTGCCTGAGTTCTATCCTCAGGCGGAACACGGACGACAAATCCTTTACAAGTTCGCGGAAGTCCACTCTGCCTTCCGCGGTGAAATAGAATATGACCTTGCTGCCGTCAAATGTGAACTCGCAGTCTACAAGCTTCATATCCAGATTGCGGGCGGCAATCTTTTCCGCCGCCGTTTTAAGCGCGGGGACGCGTCTCTCCTCGTTGCGGCGCAAGGTCTCTTCGTCCTTTTCCGTCGCCGCGCGAAGCACGGGCTTTAAGGGCGCAACCAGCTCATTTTCCGCAACTTCACTGTTAGGCACGGTCACTTTGGCGTACTCCACGCCGCGCGCCGTCTCCACGACCACGCCCTGGCCCTCTGCATACTCCTTCCCCTCAGGGGAAAAGTAATACACCTTGCCGCATCCTTTGAATTTTACTCCGATAATTTGTGCCATTTATCGTTCTCCTCAATAACTTTAAGCATAACGCCGTATATAAGCGCGGAAAAGTAAGCGTTGAACTTCAGGTCGCGCATGGCCTCGCCGAACAGCTCCGCCCCGCGTATGAGCGCGGGAAGTCTGTAAATTTGCGCAAGGCCGCCCGTACTTTCGCCGCGCTCCGCAGAGCGCGCCGCCGAGAGCATCATCCGCTGACATTCCGCAAGTATCTGCCTCTTTAACTTTGAATCGCCGTATTTAAGCGAAACCTCGCCCGCGGCGCCCGCGTCTGAAGCGGCAAGTATTTCCGCCGCTGCCGAGCGCACCTCCTCCAGCTCTCCGCCGGCAAGCCTCTCCGCCGTGCCGAACACGCCCGCGCAGGCTTCGGCCGCCTGCCTGTTGAACTGTCCTCCGGGGTTCTTTCTCTCCAGCGCGCCGTACACTTCCTCCGCCGTAAACGGCGGTATTTCAAGCAGGCGCACCCTTGAGATTATGGTGGGCAGCACGGGCGAAAGCGAACACACGCCGAGAATGAACGCTATCCCCGGCAGAGGTTCTTCTATCACCTTTAAAAGTTTGTTCTGAACCACAGAGGAACATTCGTCGAAGCCGCTTATGACATACAGCTTTCTATCGCCCGCAGAGGGGCGCATCGCGCTGTCCTCCGTCAGTGCAGAGGCCGCCTCCACGTTGAATTTTTTGTCCGCTTCGGGGAACACCCGACAATCGGGATATACCTCCCGCATAATCTGAGAGGCAACCTTTTCTTCCGCGCCGAAAAACTTTACGGCGAAAATCTTGAGCGCGGACCTCAGATATTCCGCGTCTGAAAAGGACAGCATATAGGCGTGCGCCAGCCTGCCGGCCTGCGCCTCGCGGCAGAAAATTCTGTAAGCCGCCGTAGATTTAATCAGCTGTTCCACGCACACCTCCTGAAAATTGACTGCGCCCCTTCCGCAAACGCTTCAGCCGCGCGTATGGCCGCCCTGCGGCGTACCGTCAGATTATTCCGCTGTCCTTAAGTATTCTGTAGATATTCGCGGCCGTATCCCGCTTGCTGCCGCCGCACTCCACCTTGACTATGCGGGGGAAGCGTTCGGCAAGTTTCAGATAGCCTTCGTACACCTTCATATGGAAGGGGAGGCCGAGGGATTCAATCCTGTCGCTCCTGTCGGCCCCGTGCTTTCTTGCAAAGGCCTGTTCGGGCGAGATGTCCAGAAAGAGCGTGAGGTCGGGAGTGAACTCCTCTATGGCAAAACAGTTTATCTGCTCTATGAACTCCATACTAAGCCCCCTTGCATAGCCCTGATATGCGAGGGAGGAATCGACGTACCTGTCGCACAGAACCAGCGTCCCCTCCTCAAGCGCGGGAGCCACCTTTTCCCTGAGGTGCTGCGCGCGCGCCGCCGCATACAGCAGAGCCTCACATTCATCTGTCATAGAGGTGTTTCTGCCGTTGAGTATTATGGCGCGAATCTGTTCCGCTATCCCGCTGCCGCCCGGTTCGCGGGTGACTATGTGTTTTATCCCCTCTTCCCTGAGCCGTTCGGACAGCAGTCTTATCTGCGTACTCTTGCCCGAACCTTCACAGCCCTCAAAAGTTATGAATCTGCCTTTCATACGTCTTAACCACCTTGATGTTTCCGCCGTTCAGGCCGAAGGTGTGTTCCCCCTCCTGAAGCAGTTTTATCGCGCTGTCCGAAATGACTTCCCCCGCGGCAACCACGGGTATGCAGGGCGGAGTCAGCCCCGCGTTGCAGGCGCACATTCTGCCCGCGCTCTCTTTGAGAGGCACATATTCGAACGGCTGGCCGAGCGCATACAGGTAACTGTAAGTTCCGCCGTTTACGGGGTAGGCGCGCCTTGCGGCGTATGTGCCGCGCAGACTGCGCTGCCCCACTATGCGCGCAAGCGCCCGCGAAAGCGCCTTTAAATGCCGCGGAGCCGTCATTGCCGAGAGATAGAACACGAGGTATCTTCCGTCGGCAAATTCGGCATATATGCCCCTCTTTTCCAGCACGGCGGCCGCAAGCGAGGGGTTTATTCCGAGCGGCGCGAAGTCTATGCAAAGTTTTGTCCAGTCTGCCGAAGGATAAAAAGTGAGGCCGCCGTTCTGCTCTTTGAATGACGCGGCGAGCCCTTTGGCTCTCTCCGTCAGCTGAGGATTTTCCGCAAGATATTTGTAGCCGAACTCCACCGAAGCCATGACGGGAAAACTCGGCGACGTAGTGCGGAATATGGATAGCCCCTCTTCAAGGCCGTCCCTCAGGCTCTCGTCGTTGAGGAACACCGCCGCGCCCTGCGTGAGCGAGGGCAGCGACTTGTGCGCGCCGTCCACCCACATATCGGCAAACGCGCCCCCATAGCCCTCCCTGCCCCGTTCAAAGGCGAGGTGCGCGCCGTGCGCGCCGTCCGCTATGAGCAGTCTGCCCGCGGCGTGAAGGGCCTCCGTATAGGCCTGGAGGGGCGCTATGTTGCCGTAGTAGTCGGGAGAGGTAACAATCATTCCGCATATGTCGGCGTCCCTCTGCACGAGCTGCGCGACAATTTCCGGCGGAGGGGGCAGGAGCACCCCGTCCTTTTCCTCTCCCTGCACGATTACGGGCTCAAGCCCGAAGAGTCTGCAGGCGTTCCACACGCTCTTGTGGCTGTTGCGGGGGACGATTATTTTGCCTCCGCGCGCACTTGCCGCGTACAGCATTGCAAGCACGCCGCTTGAAGAGCCGTCCGTAGTTATATAGGCGCGCTTTGCGCCCGCAATCATCGCTATGTCGGCCTGAGCCGCGGCTATAACCCCCGTGGGGTTGCCGAGGTCGTCCGTATAGGAAAGTTCTGTTGCGTCTATGCGGCAGACGGGGATAATTCCGGCGAGCGCGCCGCCGCCCTTGTGCCCCGGCGTGTGAAAACTGACGTGCCTGCGCGCCCCCCTTTTAAGCTGCTCATAGATACGGTAATCGGTCATATGCCTCCATAGGCGGCGCAGACCGCCGCTCCGTGCGCAAAATCCTGAAAAAGACGGGCGGTGTGATTACGCCGCCCGTCGTGATATGTTTACTTTATATCGCCTGCGCGGCTTCACTTTTTGGGTTTCATCGTGGGGAACAGAATGACGTCCCTTATTGTGGGGCTGTCCGTGAGCAACATTACAAGCCTGTCCACGCCCATTCCGAGTCCGCCCGTGGGCGGCAGTCCGTATTCCAGGGCGGCGATAAAATCTTCGTCCACCTGCGCCTTGCAGCCAGGCTCCTGCGCCCGCTTTTCGCGCACCTGCCTGACAAAGCGTTCCTTCTGGTCTATCGGGTCGTTCAGTTCAGAAAAGGCGTTGCCGAATTCCTTGCGGCAG
>CBCPNE010000166.1:0-3164 GCA_965120435.1 uncultured Clostridia bacterium | reverse complement strand
CCGTTGCATAGATGCGAGCAGTACGCGGAGCCGGCGGAAGTCGTGAAGGAGCTTACTTTGGCGTAAGTGACTGAACGAACCCGTAACGGCGACAATGTAATGCGACGCATATATGCGACGGAGCGGCTGGATTATTTAAGGAAGCCTTTATAATTCTTCATCATCAGCTGCGACTGCATCTGTTTTTCAAGTTCGAGCGCAACGGATACGACAATCAATATACCTGTTGTTGAGAATACGCTTAAAAGGCTCGTATCCGAAATCAGGTTGACCGCCGTGAGTATCATGCTCAGTATCGAGGGCACGAACGCCACAAGCGACAGATAAATCGCGCCGAAGAGCGTAATTCTCGAAGAAATCTTTTTCAGGTAGTCGGCTGTCGGTCTTCCCGGGCGTATGCCCTGTATGAAACCGCCGTTCTGCTGAATTGTTTTGGATACGTCCTCCGGGTTGAACTGCATTGAAGAGTAGAAGAAGGAGAACGCAAATATCAGCAGGCAGAGAACTACCATATATATCAGCTGACCGTACCAGTAGGGCGACGAGCCGGAGAACCAGTTTGTAACGCCCGTTTCAAAGCCGGTGCCGTCAAAGAACAGGCCCGCTATCATGGAGGGGAAGCTGACTACGGCAAATGCGAATATGAGGGGCATAACGCCGCCGCCCGCTATCCTTATGGGGATGACGGAGGACTGTCCGCCGTACATTCGCCTGCCCTTTACCTGCTTTGCATACTGGACGGGGATTCGCCTTTCGGAGAGGTCCACCGTCACTATTGCAAGGAACTCTATAATGGTAAGCACCACAAATCCCAACAGCTCCCACAGGGCGTTGAGGTTGCCGTTCTCGAAAAGGTCGGTAAACTTTCCAAGAATGGTGATACCCGCCGAGGAGATTATACCGGTAAAGATTACCAGCGAGATTCCGTTGCCGATGCCGTGTTCGGTTATTCTTTCGCCGATGAACATTACGAGCATTGCGCCCGCCGTGTAAACGACTACGAGGAACACGCCCGCAAGCCACGTTGCCGCCGTTTCCGACATAATGCCGCCGCCCTCGCTGTAGCCGAACATAACCAACTTCAATGCGCCGCCGTCCACGGCGATGTTTACTATTATGCCCACGGCCTGCGCTATGGCAAGCAATATGGTCACATAGCGCGTTATCTGGGCAATCTTCTTCCTGCCCTCCTCACCCTGGCGGGACAGACGCTCCAGCGCGGGAATGCCCACGCAGAGCAGCTGCATTATGATGGACGCGTTGATGTAAGGGCTTATGCCCAGTGCAAACAGCGTTGCGTTTGAAAGCGAACCGCCCGTTATGGACGACATAAGTTCGAGGAACGAATTGCCACCCATTGCCGTCGAGAAGGTGGATGAATCTATGCCGGGCACGGGTATGTAGCACCCGACGAGGAAAACCAGCAAAAGAGCGAGCGTAATCCAAATCTTTTTGCGGATTTCCTTTACTTTAAAACAATTTTTTATTGTTTCAAACATTTTGAACCCCTTTCACAGCGCAATGCGCGCCGCAGAATAATTAAAGGATTTCCGCCGCGCCGCCTGCCTTTTCGATTGCCGCCTTGGCGGTCTCCGAAAATTTAGCCGCCTTGACGGTTATGGCGTTTTTAAGCTCGCCGTTGCCGAGCACTTTGAGCCCGGAGTTGTTCTTTACCAACTTGGTGAGCTTGTTGGATACGACATAATCGTAGTCCACAACCGTGCCGGCAGGCACGTTTTCAAGCTGCGAAAGATTTATTATAATATAGGTCTTTGCCCACTTGTTGTGGAAGCCCCTCTTGGGGATGCGTCTTGCGATGGGCATCTGGCCGCCTTCAAATCCGGGACGAACGCCGCCGCCCGAACGCGCCCACTGGCCTTTGTGGCCCTTGCCGCTCGTCTTGCCCGTGCCGCTGCCTATGCCGCGGCCAAGCCTTTTTACGGACTTCCTTGAACCCTCTGCAGGGGATAAAGTATCAATTCTCATTGCCTGCTCCTTATACCTTTTCAACTTTCAAAAGGTAGGATACCTTTTTAATCTGACCCATTATGGCGGGAGTTTCTTCAAAAACTTTCTCGGAACGAATCTTTTTAAGTCCGAGCGCCGCAACGGTAGCCTTTACGGACTTTGTTTCGTTGCTTGCGCTTCTTATAAGTGTTACCTTTACCATTGCGCTCCTCCGTTTAACCTAAAATCTCTTCCGCCGTCTTGCCGCGAGCGGCCGCTATCTGCTCTACGGTCTTGAGTTCCCTGAGGCCCTCTATCGCCGCCTTTACGCAGTTGATGGGGTTGTTGGTGCCGTGCGACTTGGTGCGTATGTCCTTTATGCCTGCGGCTTCCATCACCGCACGCACGGGACCGCCCGCTATAACGCCGGTACCTTCCGACGCGGGCATCATAAGCACCCTGCCTCTGCCGAATATTCCGGTAACCGTGTGGGGAATGGAAGTATCCTTTACGTTTACCTTGAACATATTCTTCTTTGCCTGGGCGGTGGCCTTTTCAATGGCTTCGGGAACTTCCTTTGCCTTGCCCATACCGCAACCTATAGAGCCCTTTCCGTCGCCTACTACAACCAGCGCGGCAAAGCGCATATTCCTGCCGCCCTTAACCGTCTTGGTTACTCTGTTGACCTGAATGAGCTTTTTGATGAAGCCGTCGTCTTCGGCCCTCTTGAATCTTGATTCCCTTCTTGCGGGTCTTTCTCTCTTTTCTTCCATTATTCCGCTCCTTAGAAATTAAGTCCGGCTTCCCTTGCGCCTTCGGCAACAGCCTGTACCCTGCCGGTGTACAGATAGCCGCCCCTGTCGAACACGACTTCCTTTACGCCCTTTTCAAGCGCCTTTTCAGCCGCCCTCTTGCCTACAAGTTTTGCCGCGTCGGTCTTGGTCATTCCCTCAACCTGCGACTTTACGTCCTTTTCCATTGTGGACGCGGATACGATGGTTGCGCCCTTTACGTCGTCTATCACCTGAACGTAGATGTGGTTGAGGCTGCGGTAAACGCAGAAACGGGGAGTTTCCGCCGTACCGGACAGCTTCTTCCTGACGCGCTCGTGACGGCGCTTGCGTTCGGTGTTTTTGTCTATCATCTTTATCATAACTGTCTCCTTTGAGCAATCAACCGCAGACGCGGTTTATCCTTCGGACATCCCCTGAAGCGGG
>CBCPNE010000165.1:0-5973 GCA_965120435.1 uncultured Clostridia bacterium | reverse complement strand
AGCGTATATGCCATAGCCTACGGAGTTTGGCGGTTTATAATAGAGTTTTTCCGCGACGATTATCGCGGCGCAGAAATTCTCGGCATGCCGCCCTCGCAGTTCTGGTCAATAATTATGGTGATTGCAGGCGTAGGCTATATCTTCCTGTATGAATATTTGCTTAAAGCAAAGATGAAACACCCCGAACTTCAGCCTCCCGCAAATTCCTATATGGAAAAGCGCGCCAAAAAGGCGGAGCAGACGCCGGACGGCCTGCCCCCGCAGGACGGCGAACAGAAATAAAGGCAAAGCGCCCGCAAGGGCGCTTTTTTTATGTGCGCGGGCGGTTAATGTATAAACAGATTTTGCTTTCACATACTTTTCTTGTAAAAAATTTTTTGTTCAAGGAGATTTTATGAAAGCAACGGGAATTGTCAGAAGAATAGACGAACTCGGCAGAGTGGTCATACCAAAGGAGATACGCTCTACACTGCGCCTCAAATCGGGCGACCCTCTGGAAATATTTACCGAGCGCGACGAGCTTATGCTCAAAAAATATTCGCCTATAGCTTCTTTAGAAAAATTTTCTGAAGGAACTGCAAAGAGCCTCAGCGACCTCTCCGGTCATCTTGCGGTCATATGCGACACGGACGAGGTGCTGTATGCGGCAGGCACGGGCAAGCGCGACGTTTCAGGCAAGAGCCTTTCGGCAGAGATGGATAAAATTCTTGCGGGCAGGCGCAGCTATATAGCCAACCTGGCGGAGGGAGGGGACATAGTCCCCATAACCGAGGACGGCGGCGCGTCCGTTACGGCGCAGATAATAGTGCCCATAGTGTCAGGCGGTGACTGCCTCGGAGCAGTGGCTCTCATATCCACCCAGCAGGGCGCAAAAATAGAGGCGGGCGCCGCCAAGCTTGCACAGCTCTCCGCAACCATTCTCGCCAACCAGTTTGAGTAAACAAACGGCCGCAACGGCGGGCGCGGCTGCGCCCTTTCTGTCTGTGTGTTTTTAATAATCGGAGCCGTAATATGGCAAAACTATTGCATAAAAAGCAGTCCTTTCTTATGGGTGCGCTCATAATTTCCGCGGGCGGCTTCATATCCAAAATTTTAGGCGCGCTGTACCGCATACCGCTCACAAATATTCTGGGCGGAGAGGGTATGGGGATATACCAGATGGTATTTCCGATGTATTGCATACTTCTGACTGTGGCCGCGTCCGGTATCCCCACGGGTATAGCCCGTCTAATAGCTTCAGGCAGGGGCGCCGGCGCAGAGCGCAGCGCCTTTGTGCTGTACGGCGCAATAGGCGCGGCGGGGTCGGTCGTAATGTTTGCTCTCGCCCGCCCGCTTGCCGCGGCGCAGGGGGAGCCCGCAGTAGAACTGTGCTGCAAACTTCTTGCGCCCGCGGTACTCTTCGTTTCGGCGCTGTCCGTGGTGCGCGGCTACTTTCAGGGCAGAAGCAATATGCTGCCCACTGCGCTCACGGAGGTTTCAGAACAGCTTATAAAAGTGATTGCAGGCTGTGCGCTCGCATATGTTTTCCGCGACGATATGAAGCTTGCCGTCGCCTCTACGCTGTTTGCCGTAACCGTGAGCGAGGCGCTGTCCGCCCTGTTTGCGCTCTCTATGTACAGCGTACGGCCGCGCGCGCCTGAGCCGCTGTACAGGGTGCAGCCGCCCTCATATGCAAGTATCCTGAAGTACACCGTGCCGCTCACTTTCACGGCGATAGCAATGCCCGTGAGCCAGCTTGCGGAGAGCATAGCGGCGGTAAACCTCCTGCGCGGCATAACTGCGGAGGCAACCGCCCTGTACGGAATTTTTTCCGGCTGTGCGGTGACTATAATAAATCTGCCCGTTTCGGTGACTTACGGCCTTGCGGCGGCAAGCGTGCCAAAACTTTCCCCAATAGCCGCTTCGGGGGATATATGCGCCGCCAGAACGGGCGCGCTCAGGGTGTTGCTGTTCACGCTCGCCATATCAGTCCCCGCGGCCGTCGGGCTTTATATATTCGCTCCGCTTGCCTCAACTGTGATATTCCGCTCGCTTACGGAGGAACATGGCAGCCTGCTTGTAACACTGGTGCGCGTAATGGCGGTAAACGCCGTAACGCTCTCTCTCGTACAGACGTCGTCCGCCTGTCTGACGGCGCTCGGCACCCCTGCAAGGGCAACGGTTACGCAGTGGCTGAGCTGCCTCGTGCGCGTGGCGCTCACGGCGGTGTTCATAAAGTTCACATCTCTCTCAATTATGGGGGCGGCCGTGGCCGCAAACTGCGCTTATTTTGTTGCGGCATTGCTCAATCTGTGGTATATTATCAGGGCAGGAGGAGCGTATGAAAATAACACTTATCGGCCTTGGCGTAGGGGAAGGCGGTATAAGCCGGAGGGCTGAAGCCGCGCTTGAAAATGCGGACAGCGTACTTGCACGCACGGCGCTTGCGCCGTCTTATAAATCGGTGGAAAGGTACGGGGCGCGGCCCCTTGACGATATATTCACGTCCAGCAGAAATTTTGACACTCTGAACAAAAAGCTTGCCTCGGCGGTGTTGTCCGCCGCAAAGGAAGGGACGGTTGCCTACTGCGTGGACGGAGCCGTCTGTGAGGACGCGGCGTGCAAGATAATACTGTCCCGCGCAAAGGACGTGGAGGTGATAGAGGGCGCTTCAAAGACGTCTTACGCGGCCTGCATTGCAAAGCTTAAAAGTATGCAGATTACGGGCGTATCCGCCTACGACGTAAAGTCTTTGAAGAGCGTTCCCGCGGCGGTGGTGTACGATATGGACAGCTACTTTGCCGCAACCGAGGTAAAGCTTAAACTTTCAGACCTGTTCGGGGAGGAGAGCGACTGCTTTTTCATACGCGGCGGGCAACGTGCAAAGATAAAGGTGTATGAGATAGACAGGCAGAAAGATTACGATATGACCTGCGCCGTCGCCATAGAGGAGCGCGACTTTTTGCACAAGGAGCGCTATGACTACGCCGACCTTTTAACAATGATTTCAATGCTGCGCGCCCCCGGCGGCTGCCCGTGGGACAGGGTTCAGACAAACGAGAGCATACGCTCCAATATGATTGAAGAGGCCTACGAGCTGGTGGACGCCATAAACAAGGGCGACGACGATATGATAGAGGAGGAGACGGGCGATGTTCTCCTTCAGGCGGCATTCCACACAGTTATTAAGCAGGAGCAGGGCGCGTTTGACAGCGCCGACGTGCTAACGAGAGTAATCAAGAAACTTATATTCCGCCATTCCCACATTTTCGGTTCGGACAAGGCTGCGGACGAAAGTTCCGCCCTCGGCGTGTGGGAAAAGAACAAGCGGGAGGAAAAGCACCAGTCCACGTTCGGCGAGGCCGTGGCGGCCGTGCCATCTGCCTTCCCTGCGTGTATGCGCGCGCAGAAGGTGCAGAAGCGCGCCGCAAAGGCGGGGCTGGATTACCTTTCGTCAATCTCTGCGGCGGAAAAGCTCAACCAGGATATGGAGGCCTGCATAAACGCCCTGATAGAGGGCGACAAGGCCGCGGCAGAACGCGCCTGCGGCGACATTCTGTTTGCCTCCGTGGGGTTGTGCAGGCTTGCCGGTGCGGACTGCGAACAGGCCCTTTCGGAAGCTACGGAAGAGTTTGCAACCCGCTTCATAAAAGCGGAGCAACTGGCCATGGACGACGGAAAAAATGTGACTGACTTCAACGAACTCGATTGGAACTGGTATCTTCTTCAGGCAGACAATGCGCTTAAAAAAAATTGACATAGGCGGGCTCATAACGCCCAACAACGTATTTCTCGCCCCGCTCGCGGGCTACACAAACGCCGTGTTCAGGGAGATGTGCTTCCGCTTCGGCGCAGGCCTAACTTTTACAGAGATGGTCAGCGCAAAGGGGCTGTGCTACGGCAGTAAAAATACAGAGGAACTTTTATACATAACCCCCTCATACGGCGGCATAAAGGCGGTGCAGCTGTTCGGTTCCGACCCCGAATTTATGCGCAGGGCGGCGGAGAGCGGTCAGCTTGACCCGTTCGACCTCATAGATATAAATATGGGCTGTCCCGTGCCCAAGATATTCGGAAGCGGCGAGGGGTGCGCGCTTATGAACGACCTGCCCCGCGCCGCAAAGATAATAAGGGCGTGCAAAGCAGGCGGCAGGCGTGTTTCCGTAAAGTTCCGTATCGGCGTATCGTCCGATAAAATTATTACCGCAGACTTTGCAAAGATGTGCGAGGACAGCGGGGCGGATATGATAACCGTCCACGGCCGCACGCGCGATAAAATTTACGCGGGCGAAGTAAACTTTGACGAAATCGGGCGTGCAAAAAACGCCGTAAAAATTCCCGTGATTGCCAACGGCGGAGTGTTCTGCGCACAGGACGCCGAAATTCTTATGGAGCGGACGGGTGCAGACGGAGTAATGGTGGCGCGCGGTGCAATGTACGCGCCGTGGATATTCGCCGAACTCACGGGCGCGCCCGTGCCGGATAAACGGCAGGCCGTTTTAAAACAGCTGCAGGATACCTTGTCGCTGTACGGCGAACGCTTCGCGCTGGTGTTTATGCGCAAGATGGCCGCCTTTTACACAAAGGGCAGGGCAAATTCCTCCGCCCTGAGGCAAAGGCTGTTTGCCTGCGACAGTATCCCCGACCTTCGCCAAATGATAGAGGAGGCGGAGTTTTAATCGCACAGTTTTTGAGTGTTAATTCATAGTTTTGGGGATTATATTGATAATTTAATCAAAAAATGATAAAATACCGCTGTAGAATAATATTGTGAAAAAAGGGACGTCCCTTTTAGTCTTTGCATTCTGCAAAGACTAATGTTCTTCAATAATTAATTTTTATAAGGATAAATTTATGAAGAAAAAGTTGTTTATTTCCGTGCTTGCAGTCATTGCCGCACTTCTTCTTGCGTCCGGCGGCGCCTGCGCAAGCGATAGCGGCGGTGCGCCCGACCCTACCGAAGGTCTTATATACGAACTTTCAGCCGACGGCGAAGCCTATTCGGTGACGGGCATAGAAGAGGGCGTTGCCGAAACAGATATTGTAATTGCCTCTGTGCATAACGGCAAACCTGTCACCGCTGTAGCCGAAAACGCGTTCTATGACTGCACTACGTTTACAAGCATATACATTCCCGAAAGCATAACTTCAATCGGCAATAATGCGTTTTATAACTGTACTTCCCTCGAAGCTATATACTACAACGCAACCGATTGCATCAATTTGTCTTATGGAAACGGCGCATTTGCATATGCAGGGCAGGATAGCGGCAGTGTAGCAGTATATATAGGCTCAAATGTAACCAAAATACCGGAATATCTGTTCCATCCGGGCACTTCATCGCCCAAAATTACGAGCGTCGTGTTTGAAGAAAACAGCGTATGTAAAAGCATAGGCGGATACGCGTTCAGGCGCTGCACTTCGCTTATAAGCATAACTATTCCCGATAGTGTAACCTATCTTGGTATTTATGCATTCGCCAACTGCACCTCGCTCGAAAGCGCCGTAATAGGCAGCGGCGTTACCACTATCCCCAGCTATGTATTCAGCGGCTGTACTTCACTGGAAAGTGTTGCCATAAGTGTCAACGTCGAAACTGTCGGGTATGAGGCGTTTTATAATTGCACTTCGCTTTCGGCCGTCTACTATGGCGGTGCTGAGGAGGAGTGGAAAAATATTACAATTAGAGAAGGCAATGATTGCCTTACTAACGCAGAAATTTATTATGAAACGATGACCATTACGTTGGCGTAGACTGTGTGGGAATAAATCTCGGGTGTATTGACGTTTTTTCGCACCCGTACAAAGGCATATGTAATCAAAGGCATATGTAATCAAATTTAGCCGCCGCGCGGAATTTTCCGCGCGGCGGCTTTTTTATATATCTTGTTTTCTTGTTCTTCATCAGCGTCGCCAAACCCTCGTGTCATACTGAGCGTAGTCGCGCGAGGAGCGTAGCGACGACACTCTGCCGAGGCTCCGCGTAAGCGGAAA
>CBCPNE010000164.1:0-4485 GCA_965120435.1 uncultured Clostridia bacterium | reverse complement strand
GTTGGCGAAGTCGGTCATCTGATCCTGGGGCAGATCTATGGTGGGGTTGACTTCGTCGAAGATGAAGTCGCGCACATACTTGCCCATGGTGGGGTCGGCCATGGTTTCGCCCACGGTGTCTATGCCGCAGAGGTATGCAACGGGAACAAGCGCCGTGTGCGAGCCGTTGAGGATTTTAACCTTGCGCTGCTTGTAGGGCTTGATATCGTCGGCAAATATTACGTTGAGACCCGTGGAATCGGCGGGGAACACCTTCTGCACGAAGGGCTCTTTTTTGAGTACCCACAGGTGGAAAATTTCGCCCTTTACGACGTTGTTGTCTATATAGCCCGTCTCGGCCTGAATGGTATCTATTTCGGCCTTGGGATAGCCGGGAACAATCCTGTCAACCAACGTGGAGGTGAAGTGGTTTGCCGTCTGCATCCACTTGATGAACTTTGCGTCCATCTTGTTTATTTTTGCCAGTTCGGTGAGTACTTTATACAGCTCTTCGCCGTTGTTGTCTATAAGCTCGCAGGGAATTATGGCAAGTCCGCTCTCCTCAGAGCCGCCGAACTTTTCATACCTGCGCTTCAACAGCGCGAGCAGCTTGCCGGGGAAGGACTTGGGGCAGACGGTGAGGTCTGTGTCGGTGGGGTCGAGCGCAATGCCCGCCTCCGTCGTGTTGGAAATAATAACCTGAAGGTCCTTGCTTTCGCCGTACCGCAGGAATTTTTCGTAATCGGTGAAAGGGTTTATACAGTCGCCGATTACGTCTATAACCTCGCTCTTTTTAACCTCTTTGCCCTTGTCTATGCCCTCAAGGCGCACCGTATAGAGTCCGTCCTGCGCGGCGAGTTCCTTTACCCTGCCGAGCGGCATCGGCTGAACGACGGCCACGTCTGCCGATATGGCGCCCTTATCGTTGAGGTCCTGTATTATCCACTCCACAAAGGCGCGGAGAAAGTTGCCCTCGCCGAACTGCATAATCTTAATCTTTCTTTCAGGTTTACTGTGAATCTTTTTGCTAAGCTGTTCCATATCTTATACACCTCACGTTGAATATTGAATTTTTTTCGTGCGCCGCTCAAGGCGTACCGCGGCCCAAAGCCCCGCGCCCTTTGCGGCAGTAAATCAGTCCGCCGCAGAACGCGCTGCCGCGGGACAAGTATTAAAAGCGCTTTGGCGCAACGTAAACGCTGCGCCTGTGACTATCAGTGCCTTACGAGTTCGCTCTCGACAGCCTTCTCCGTCTCCTTATCGTAGAGATACGCGCTCTTGTAGGGAATGAAGAAAGTGCAGTCGGAACCCCTTTCGGGAGTGTCGTGAGGGTTGACTTTGAGTATGGTATTGGCGCCGTCGAGGGTGGCATACACGTTGGTAACGTCGCCCAGAAGTTCGGTGAGTTCCACCTTTGAGGTGAACGTGTAGCCGTCCTTGGGGGGCTTGCCTTCCTTTACAAGCTTTATGGCCTCAGGCCTGAAAGCAAACACAACTTCCCTTCCCTCAAGCGAGACGGCGTCCTTTACTATAGGGGTAATATCTATTACATCCCCGCCCTCTGCGTTGAACCTGAGCTTGCCGCCGGATACGGTGCCGTTGAGGAAATTCATAGGAGGTTCGCCTATGAAACCTGCCACGAAGAGGTTTGCAGGATAGAAGTACAACTCGAAAGGCGTGCCCACCTGCTGTACCACGCCGAGTTTCATTACCACTATCCTGTCGGACATGGTCATTGCCTCGGTCTGGTCGTGGGTAACGTATATCGTGGTTGCGCCAACGCCGCGGTGAATCTGCTTTATCTCCGAACGCATTGTAACCCTCTGCTTTGCGTCCAGGTTGGAGAGCGGTTCGTCCATAAGGAATATGTTCACCTTGCGTATGAGGGCGCGGCCTACCGCAACACGCTGCTGCTGGCCGCCGGAAAGCTGTCTGGGGAATCTCTCCAGATAGTCGGTAAGGCCGAGGATTTTTGCCGTAGCCTGCACCTTTTCCTCTATAATGTCGGCGTCTATGCCCTCAAGCATAAGGCCGAACGCAAGGTTTTCATACACGGTGAGATGGGGATAGAGCGCGTAGGACTGGAATACCATCGCGATTCCCCTCTCCTTGGAGGACATCTGGTTGGCGAGCTTGCCGTCTATGTAGAACTCGCCGGAAGAAATCTCTTCAAGGCCGGCAATCATACGGAGAGTCGTGGACTTTCCGCAGCCGGACGAACCTACGAGGCAGATAAATTCGCCGTCGTTGATTTCAAGATTGAAATCGTGTACGGCATGGAAGCCGTTAGGATATACTTTGTTTACGTCTTTTAAAAGAAGATGTGACATTTTTATTTTCCCCTATAAAATATTCTCACGAATTTCTTTTTGCTGCGCAAAAACAAATTCCGTGAAGTTTATTTGTCGCAGAACGGCTATACGCCCGAACTAAATTCGCGCTGCCGCCCTCCGGCATTATAACTTTTTCAATTGTTCACAAATTTTTCGTGCGGGCCGCGCACGGATTTTTCAGCGATTTCCGCCGCGGGCAGCCGCAGCCGATTCCGCAACAAGCGCAGCTCTGTGCCGTGCCGGCTTACCGCAAATCCTGCGTGGCGATGTTGTCCATATCGTCGTATGTCTGGTTCTCGCCGCACATACCCCAGATGAAAGTGTAGTTCATCGTGCCTACGCCCGTGTGAATGGACCAGCTGGGGGAGATTACCGCCTGTTCGTTGTGCATAACTATGTGGCGCGTCTCCTGAGGGGTGCCCATAAGGTGGAACACCGCCTGGTCTTCGGGGAGTTCGAAGTACATATAAACTTCCATTCTCCTCTCGTGGGTGTGGCTGGGAAGGGTGTTCCACGAACTGCCCGTGTCGAGTTCGGTCATACCCATTGAGAGCTGGCAGCTCTCGCATACGCCGCCGATTATAAACTGATTTATAGTGCGCTTGTTCATACCCTCAACCGTGCCGAGATGCCTCTGTATGCAGTACTTAACGCCTTCGGGAGGGTTCTTCCCCTCTACGGGTTTCACTATTTTTACGGTGGGGTAGCTCTTGTGAGCGGGGCTGGAGTTGAGATAGAACTTGGCGGGATTGGAGGGGTCGTCTGAAGAGAATACCACTTCCTTTGTACCCATACCGATATATATGCCCTCCTTGAAGCCTATATCATAGGCCTTGCCGTCCAGCGTTATCTTGCCCGCGCCGCCTATGTTGATTACGCCCAACTCCCTCCTCTGCAGGAAGAAGTCCGTGGCGAGTTCCTTGAAAGTACCCAGGGACAACTTCTTTTTAACGGGCATTGCACCGCCCGCTATTATCCTGTCCTGGTGGGAATAGGTGAGCAGAATGTCGTCCTGCGCGAACAGTTTTTCAATGAGATATTTTTCCCTCAGTTCCTTTGTGTCATATCTTTTGGAATCGTCGGGATGGTTTGCATACCTTACGTCAAATTTCATAATTTAAAGCCTCGTGCCCGTCAGATTTTTGGCGGGAAAATTTTTTGTTTTGCCGCGGAACGCCGACCGTCCCGCATATATGCGGCAAAAGATTATGCTGCGGTGCGCCGCAAGGCACATATTTATGCCGCGCGGACTATACTTCTTTCCACTTTTCGCGGATAAACTTTATGCAGGGCGCGATATTTTCACCCGTAGTGCCCTCCAGCACAAGTACGGCGTCTTTGTCATACGCCTTTATGCGGGAGAGAATTGCGTCGAAATCAAAGACTCCCTGTCCCGGAGGAACCTGCTTTACCTTGCCGTCCTCAAACACATAGTCCTTGATGTGGAATACGCGTATTTTGCCGGCAAAGGCTTCAAGACCCTCGTCAAGAATTTCAAGGTATCTCCCGTGATTGGACGCGTCCAGATAGTTGTATATATCGAATATCACCTGCACGTTGGGCATATCTATGGCGTCCACGGCGCGCTTCAACGTCTTTACGTCGTAGCAGACGTGGCCCGCCGCGCCCTCCATACCTATCTTTACGCCCAGCCCTGCCGCGTACTCCGCAAGGCCGCCGAACGTCTTAATTACGGTATTCAGCGCCTCCTCCGTGCGGTTTTTAGGGTTGTACGTCCACTTGTCGTCGTTGAAAGAGCCCGTCTCTGAGCCGACGATGTCGCAGCCGAGATTTTTGCAGTACCTGAGATATTCTCTGAACACCGCCACCCCGTTTTCCACCTTTTCGGCGTTGGAGTGAACGGGGTTGAAGTAGGCCCCGATAAGGCCCACCTCTATTCCCGCGCTCCTGAGCGCCGCGCCGATTGCCGCGGAATTTTCTTCCGTGAGCTGGCCGGGGCGGTAGGCTATCTCGTCCATAAATTTATATGCGACGAGCTGCACGGCGTCTATGCCGCACTCCGCGCACCTTTCTATAGCGGGGACAAGCCCCTTTACGCCGAGGTCGTGCGTGCGGAAAGCTATCTTCATTATCTCTGAACGCGGCCGCTGCCGTCGCCGCCGGCAAGAGCCTCTACTTCCTTGCGGGATACGAGGTTGAAGTCGCCGGGGAT
>CBCPNE010000163.1:0-24895 GCA_965120435.1 uncultured Clostridia bacterium | reverse complement strand
TAGTGCTTGACCAGGGCAAGGCCGTGGGCGAGGGCACGCACAGGGAGCTGCTTGAAAACTGCCCCGTCTACAGAGAGATAGCCCTTTCACAACTTTCAGAGGAGGAACTTGGAATATGCCGATGAAAAGACAACACTATGCTCCCCTCAAAAAGGGCGAATTCAAAAAGAATATAGCAAAGCTTCTGGGGCAGATGAAGCCCTACCTGATAATGATAGCCGTATCGGTGGTGTTCACGCTGGCGGCGACGGTGCTTTCCATCTACGCGCCGCAGATACTCTCGCAGCTGACAGACGAGATAACGGCCCCGCTGTACGGCACCGGTTCGGCAATAGATATGTCGGCAATAGCGAACTTTGCGGTAATACTTATTATCTTCTATGTATGCAACGCCATATGCACATATGTATCGGGCTTCCTTATGACCACCGTTTCGCAGAAGCTGTGCTACACCCTGCGCAAGGATGTTTCAGGCAAGCTGAACAAGGTGCCGCTAAAGTACTTCGATTCGCACGCGTATGGCGACACTCTCTCCATAGTGACCAACGATATAGATACAATAGGCACCTCTATGCACCAGGCGGTAACTATGGTGGTGCAGTCTGTGTTTATGCTGACAGGCGTGCTTATAGCAATGTTCGTGACCTGCTGGCAGCTGGCGCTCACCGTGCTGATTGCCGTGCCCATAATGGTGGTACTGCTTGGACTTATAATGAAATTTTCACAGCCTCAGTTCAGAAAGCAGCAGAACGAACTTGGCGCCATAGAGGGCAAGGTTGAAGAGAACTTTTCAGGCCAGCTGGTGATTAAGGCGTTCAACGCCGAACAGAAAACGACGGACGACTTCGAACAGACCAACCGCTCGCTTAAAAAGGCCACTTTCCGGTCGCAGGCAATATCGGGAATGATGCAGCCCGCAATGAACTTCGTATCCTACTTCGCATACGCAGCCGTGTGCGTAGTTGCGGGCATACTTATAGCAGACGGCACGGGCGGCGTTTCCTTCGGCACGCTTTCGGCTTTCCTCGTCTACGTCAATCTGTTCCAGAATCCTCTTTCGCAGATAGCGCAGGCTGCAAACGTTTTGCAGAGCGCGGCTGCAGCCAGCGGCAGGGTGTTTGCCTTCCTTGAAGAGGAGGAGCTTGCGGACGAAACCGGCAAGTCAAGGCAGCTGGACGGCAAGGTGCGCGGCGAAGTGGAATTCAGACACGTCAACTTCGGCTACTCCCCCGACAGGACGATTATCCACGACTTCTCCGCAAAGGTACAGCCCGGCTGGAAAGTGGCAATCGTAGGCCCCACGGGCGCGGGCAAGACCACGATGGTAAACCTTCTGATGAGGTTCTACGAGGTAAACGGCGGCGATATTCTGATAGACGGCGTATCTATAAAAGATATGCCGCGCGAAGAGGTACACGACCTGTTCGGAATGGTATTGCAGGATACCTGGATGTTTGAGGGCACCCTGCGCGACAACATTGTTTACTCCAAACAGGCGACCGACGAACAGATTGAAGAGGCGTGCGAAGCCGCGGGCATAACGCACTACATAGCAACCCAGCCCGGCGGGCTGGAACACTATGTGGAAAACGCCGACGAAATTTCAGGCGGGCAGAAACAGCTTATAACCATAGCCCGCGCGATGGTGGAAAACGCGCCGATGCTTATACTCGACGAGGCAACCTCAAACGTGGATACCCGCACAGAGGAAATAATTCAGACGGCTATGGATAACCTCACCAGGGGCAGAACGAGCTTTGTAATAGCCCACAGGCTGTCCACCATAAAGAACGCCGATATGATACTCGTTATGCGGGACGGCAACATTGTGGAACAGGGCAACCACGAAGAGCTTATGGCAAGGAACGGTTTTTACGCCCGGCTGTACAATTCGCAGTTTGCGGGCGAATAACAGGCATATGCGGCGCACAGACGCGGCGCGCATATAAATCCGCGCAGGCGCAGTTGCATGCGGTAATCATTACAAAGAGCGCCTGCACGGATAACTTTTTGACGGCTTGAAATACAAGATATGCGCCGCGGCAGTTCAGCCGCGGCGCATATGTTTTGCCGCCGTCCGCCCGCATATGTTCCGGAAATACCTGAAGCGACGGGCATATGAGTGCAGAATGATTGCAATACAGACGCATATGCCTGAACGGAGCAGACCACCTCTCCGCCGTCCGCTACGGTATGCCGCTCAGTGCGTATATATCAGACAGCTTAAACACCGACCGAGTGCGTACAGATACATATGCGGTGCGGCCGACGTGCGGCGGAAAAGATATATCTGCGGGGCATATGTGCGCTAAGTACATTACATTCCGCGCATATGCTTTTGCCGCAATGCGTCTTTTAACGCATATGAGCGAAGGCGCATACTGCCGCCTCCGCTCATATGAAATTAAATTCACCCGACAATATCCCGCAAATACCGCGCCTCAACCGAAGAGAGTGAGGCAAAGATACCATATCCCCACGCCCACGCCTATGACTATGGGGATACTCAGGATAATGGCTATATAAGTGAGTATATTTTTAATTTCCTTCAGGTTTGCGGCTTCAGAAAGTTTTATGTACTCTTCCGCCTCCTCTGCGGGCATCTCGGAGTAAACCTCCTGCCCGTCGCCTTTATCGCCAACCTTAATCTTTCGGGTAGCCGTGCCGACATACTCCTTGAGATGCTCAAGTTCTTCCCTGCGCCGTCTGTTCATTTAATATTCCTCCTTATGCCGCGGGCCGCGTCGGACGCAAAAAAAGCGCCCCGTTAAGGGCGCCCGCATATAGTACCCTTAACGCTGCACTGTAACTCGCCCGATAGGGAAAAGTCGGGTACACCTATGCCGATGTATCCTAAGGGGCGCGTATTCAGTTACAGTGCAATGCAATTATAGCACGGCAATACAAAAAAAGCAAGCGAGGAACATTTTTACCTTCCGCGCCGCACGCACTTTACTGAAATTAACCACGGCACAAAAAATTAAAAGCGGCGGGACAGAAGCCACGCCGCTTTTAATTTTAGAGAGGTCACAACTTTCAATCGCAGGCAGAATGTTTTACAGTATTATGCAGATGACTCCGCCCTTGCCCTCGTTCACCATTCTGGTGATGGCCTTGCGTAATTTTCCGCGGGTTTCGTCCTGTATCGCGCCCACCTTTGCGGCCAGGCCGTCCTGCACCATAGAGCGCAGCGACTTGCCGAAAACGTCGGTATTCCACGTCTCTTCAGGGTCCCTTTCAAAGCCGCTCATAACGCTCTTCACAATGCCTTCGCTCTGGGCGGCGTCCCCCATTATGGGGCTAACCTCGCCCGTGACGTCCACCCTTATTATGTGATAGCTGGGCGCGGTTGCCCTAAGTTTTATGCCCACGTTAGAACCCTGCCGCACCATCTGCGGCTGTTCATAGGCCATATCCTCTTCAGCGGGGCGCACCACCCCGTAACCGTTTACGCGCGCGCAGTCCAAAGCGTCGCGGACCTTTTCATAGCCCCGCTTGGCCTCCGCCGCAGAGCGGACGTAGCGCATAAGCGAATATTCGTCGTCTATGCCGTCGCCCGCTATTTCGGAGAGCAGTTCAAAGAATACGCCGTCCCTCGCCTGCGCCGTCACCGTGGCGGTGCCGTCGGCAAAGTTCGCGCTTACGGATATTTCCTCCGCCCAATACTTTGCGCCCTCCGTCATACCGTCAAGCGCGGAGAGGTCGCTCATCTTTTTAATATTTCCGCAGCACAGGCGCACGCGCTCTGAAAGTTCGGCAATGGCCGAACTTTCCTGCGGCATAACCTGCATCCAGCCGGGTATTCTTACCCCCACGCTCCTTACGGGAAATTCCGCAACGAGGGCGCGCAGAGCGGCGCTTATCGCCGTCCCGTCCGCGTCCTCCGCCAGCCATACGCACGCACAGCCGTAGGTTTTTTCAATTTCCGCCATACCGCCGCCCGCAACTATTATATACGGCCTTCCCGCCGCCTCGGCGGCGAAATCGCGCGGGCCGTCCCAAACAAATATGCACGCCGCACAGCCGTCCGCGCCCTGAATGAAGGTGACTCCGTCCGCACCCTCCGCGTTCAGGCGAGAAAGTATTCCGTCGGTATTTTCACCGCATATTCCTATTGCCGCGGCGCCGCCGCAGCGCGCCGCCAAATCCCTGCAAACTTCGGTATCGAGCATTCCTGCCTCCGCAAAACTTTTGTCTTGAATAATCTATTATTCTGCGGACGATTTTAGAACTGCACGCGCCGATTTAATATAAAAAAGCGGCGCAAAAACGCCGCTTTTATTGATTATACATCCTGCGTGAGAAGTATGTCCTTATAGAAGGCGTCCATCTCCCGCTTTGTGCTGAACTTTGCAAGGTACATAGTGTTGCCCATTGCCGCGGCAAGGGCGTCGGGTATTCTTTCCACGGCCTTAAGGTTTGCCGCATACTTTGCGCGGATGTCACCGTCGCTGTATAAAAAGCGCTTGCCGTCCCTTCTGCCCGCATACGCGCAGTAGAACTTTTCGCCCGTGGGCACAAGAGTGCTGTCATAAGCTATCATATCCGCCCAGATTTTATAAACGTCCGTGCTGTTGGCATAGTTCATCATATCGGGAGAAAATCCGCCGCTGGGGCGCATATTTACTTCCAGCGCGATTACGTCCCCCTTTTTGCCGAGGTACTGGTCCTTTGTCAGGCGGAAAAATTCAAAGTGGACAAAGCGGCTTTTTACGCCGAACGCCTTTACCGCGCGTCTGCCCGCGTCGCGCACGTCGGGGGCAAGTTCGTTTACGATATAATATATGCTGTTTCCGTTTGCATTGACTATATCCATTATGGAGTACGGCGTTACGTTGCCCGTTTCAAATATGGGCTCGCCCTTGCTGTTGATTATGGCGTCGTAGGAGTTGACCTCCGCCTCTACATATTCCTCCATTATGTACTCTACGGGGGGCTTGTTGTTGAAGAAGTTTCTGAGGTCCTCTTCGCAAGAAAGTTTGTAGGTATCGTTTGCGCCCACGCCGTTATCGGGCTTTACTATAACGGGATAGCCGACTTTATCTATAAATTTTTTACACTGCGCGACAGACGTGGCCATACAGTACCGCGCGGTGACGATTCCCGCCTTCTTGTAAAACTCCTTCATACGGGACTTGTACTTTACCTTGTACATATCCTCCGCCTTGAAGCCGCTCGTCACGTTGAAGTCCGTGCGGAGCTGCGCGTCGCGCTCCAGCCAGTATTCGTTGTTGCTCTCTATATAATCTATTCTGCCGTATTTGAATATGAACAGCGCCACGGCGCGGTACACCTCTTCATAGTCCTTCAGAGAGTGTACCCGGTAATATTCCGCAAGGCTGTCCTTAAGCTCCTGAGCAAGGTCGTCATACGGGCAGTCGCCTATGCCGAGGACGTCGAAACCGTTGTTTTTGAGTTCGCGGCAGAATTTCCAGTAATTTGTAGGAAAGTTCGGTGAGATAAAGATAAAATTTTTCATATGCTTTTCCCTGTATATTTAATTGCTTTTTGCCTGTTGTCCAAGGGGCTTGCCGCCCCGTGTCGTGAAGAAGTTTTTTCAGTACCTGAGCAGCTGCGGCAGGAAGTACGCCGCCTGGACGTACCACCAGTCCCAATCGTGGCGGACGTCCTCTCCCCACACGTCCACCCAGGCCTCTATGCCCTTGTCGGCGAGAATCTGCCCGAAGCGGCAGGTGCTTTCAAGCGTTTCGTTCTCCCAGGCGCCGCGCCCCACGCACAGCACCGCCCTACCATGATTGTATTTGTGTATATAGGGGTGCCCCTTAGGCATTCCCGCTATGAATTGTTCGGGCGAATTTATATAGGTGAGGTCGTCGTGATAGTTGCCGAAGCAGTATTCGTTGGTATATATGCCGCTGAGCGCAAGCAGAGCGTCAAACACGTCAGGGTAGCGGAAATACAGTGTGGCCGCGTGAAGCGCCCCAAGGCTGAGCCCCTCAACGAGAAAGCGCATCTCCCAGCCGTTTGCGCGCGTATTTATGTCGGAAAACAGCGGTATTGCCTCCGTCATAATGAAGTTTATCCACGCCTCGTGCCGCTCTATGCGGCCGCGGGGGTCGCCGAAGCCGGACAGCGTTTCGCCGTCTATACTGTCTATGGTGAAGACCTGAAGCCTGCCGTCCTCTATATACGGCGCATACACGTCCAGCATATGCATATCTTCAAATTCATAAAACCTGCCGTTCTGACAGGGAATTGCAAGCGCAGGCTTGCCGCCGTGGCCGTAAATTTTATATTCCATCTCTCTGCCGAGGCAGTTGCTGTAAATTTTTCCGTAACGTATATTCATTCTTTTTCCCTCTTACAGGACAGTTCCCTCACTCCCCGAAAAAGCCGAGAGCATTCATAAACGCGGGAATCTGCCTCTGCCATGAAGCTTCTGTATGCGTGCCGTAGGGCACTATGCGCGCCGTGAGGAACACGCCTTTTTCTATGAGTTCCCTGGACGTCTCGCCGAACAGTCCGCGCTGACCTGCGTGATTTTTAAATTCCCTGCTGCCGTAATCCATATACAGCTGGGTTGAGCTGACGAACCTTGCCGTCCGCACAAAGTCCGGAAGCCTGCCGCTCACCCACAGGCTGGGGGAAAGAGCCGCCCCCTTTGAAAAATATCTGTTGTATGCCGCAATGGCGTATAGAGTCATAAGTCCGCCCATTGAACTGCCGCCTATGGCGGTGTTTTCCCTTTCAGGCAGGGTGCGGTAATTTTTATCTATAAACGGCTTGAACTCGTGTACAAGCCAGTCCATATACTTCTTCCCTCTGCCGCGGATAAGCGTGCCGCCCGGCATACTGAAGTTCACGGGGGAATATTCCTCGAGCCTGCCGTTGCCTGCCGTATTGCACTCCACTGCGGCTATTATTATCTTTGTGTTAGTACCGTCAAGATATTCGCCGAGCCCCCAGCTCTTGCCGAAGGTGGCCTCTTCGTCGAAAAAGAGGTTGTGACCGTCGAACATATACATCACGGGGTAGCGCCTGCCCTCGTCCTCGTAATAGTCGTCGGGCAGGTAAACGTATGCCCTGCGGGTGCGTTCGCCAGTCAGCTCAGGTATTGCAATATTCCATTCTTTAACCATAAAAGAAGTGCCCCGTTTTCACGTTTATTTATCCGCAAAGAGCCTCAAGAAAGGCAAAAATTTCTTCGCATACCGCAGGAAAACAGCCATCGTTTAAAATCTCGTGTCTTGCGCCGCCATACAGGGAAAGCTTTACTTCCCTCTGCCCGGCGCGGAGATATTTGCGGTACACCTTTTTTACTCCCCTGCCGCGGTCCCCCACGGGGTCTGCCGCGCCGGAAATTATGAGCAGGGGCAGTTCCTTTGAAACGCCCCTGAACGCCCGCCCGGAACACGACTTTTTCATTATATTGAACAGCGCCAGATAGCCGCCGCAGGTAAAGCCGAAGCCGCACAAACCGTCCGCAACGTATCTGTCCACGCTGTCTGTATCCGCAGAGAGCCACTCGTATCCGGTTAGCACAGGTCTGAATTTTTTATTGTAGGCGCCGAACGCGAGCTTTTTTATTAGGGGGCTTTTATATGCGCTCCCCTTTGTCCGCGCTATAAGCTTTGTGAGCAGCAGGGCGGCCGAAAGCGTACACTTACCCTTGAATCCCGTGCCCATAATGACGGCGGCGGAAAATCTTTTGCCTGCCCGCGCTATATATTCGCGGCAGAAAAAAGACCCCATACTGTGCCCCATTATGAAGAGCGGTACCCCAGGAGCAAGCTCTGCCGCCCTGTCCGTAAGGGCAGCGATGTCGGAGAGGACTATCTCCTCCCCTCCCTGCGGCAGGTGTCCATACTCGCCATCCTCCGCCGTTCCGCCGTGGCCGAGGTGGTCCTCCGCGCAGACGAGAAAGCCCCTGCGCGCCGCCTCCTCCGCAAAAGGCGCGTATCTTGCGGCGTACTCCTCCATTCCGTGAATTATCTGAAGCACGCCCTTCACCGCGCCGTCCGGCCGCCATATGCAGGCGTGGACGGTGTGCCGCCCGTCCGCCGACGGATAAAACAAATCTTCCATAAAACCTTATTCAGGACTGCCACGCAGTCCGTTCAACCTCTAAATTATATCACCTGAAAGACCATTTTGCAAAACATATTCTCACACCAAATCTTTAAAAAGAGCTATATTATCCGCACATACCCCGCGCTCGCCGCGCTCTATGGCGTGAATAATGTCCTGCGCCCTGTCGTTCAGGGGCGTGGGGAAGCCCGCGCGCGCTCCGTATGCTGAAACCACTCCGTTGACAAGGTCAGCCTCGCACTTTCTTCCGTTAAGGAGGTCGAACGTCATACCTGAAACAAGATTTTTATGCTTCTTCATCGCAACGGGAATGAGCATATATGAAATCTTTCTCTTGAACGCCGTGCGGTAGCCGAGCAGCGCGGCCACGTCGTGACCCTGAATTTTAGCGGGATTTATCCCGCAGGCGGCGGCCGCGTCGAAGCACTCCTTCAAGACGGCCTGCGCCACTTTGCGCGCGTATTTGTCCCCGCAGACCTGCCCGAAGGTCAGGCCGCTCATAGCCGACAGCGCGGAAAAAGCACAGTTTATTGTGAGCTTTGACCACCGCGCGCCGATAAAATTATCCTCCACCGTCACCTTGCCCATACATTCGAGGTATGGCCTGACTTTTTCAAGTTTATCACGGTTGTCGTAGAGCGTGCCGAGGGCAAATTCAAGGCCGTCCGTGCGCGTAGTCAGGCGGGACTGCCCTCCGCCCACAAAGGTCGCGCCCCAGGACACCGCGCAGCCGCAGCAGCGCTCCTCCCCCGTCACGGCGGCGACGGAGGGTTCGGGCAGACCGTTCTGAGTGGTACACACCACGCCGTCCTCCTTGAGATATGGCAGAAGAAAATTTACAATTTCCGCGTTGGCGCGCTGCTTTGTCATCAGAAAGATTACGTCATAGCTGCCCGTCATCTCCTCAGGGAGATACGCGCTGACGGGAACGGTGAATTCCGCGGCGCCCGTTATGCGCGCCCCGCCCTCCTTAAGCGCAATGACGTGTTCCCTGTTGCGGGAGATGAGGTCTATATCCTTCCCTGCCCTTGCAATATATGCGCCCAGAACGGTGCCCATTGCCCCCGCGCCGTAAATTGCCGCCCTCATTTTTATAAATCCTCCGCGTCATAATTTTTTTGTGATTATCCTCTTAAGTCCCCTGAAGAACTTTCCGTTGCATATGTCAATAAATCCCTGCGCCTGCGCGCCGTTGAAACCTGCATACTGCGCCACCGAACGCACGGTTATATACCTGAAAGTGAGCAGTGCGCGCTGTTTTTTTGAGGTGCAGTAAAAGTTGGCTATGGCGTATATCAGTCTGCCGCCCGCCCCCTTTGCGTCTTTCAGCCATATAAGGGGGCTGTGCATATCTATGACCCTGCGCTCCCTTTTTTTGCCGCGCCCTTCCGCTGTCGCGGGCATATCCTCCCTTACGGCGCGCAGTATGCTCTCCCTCTCCTTAAGGCCGTCGCCGCAATTTTCAGGGGCGTCGCCCTCTGCATAAATTTGAGCCGACAGGCGTATATCGCGCGAGGAAGAGCCTATGTGCAGGCCGTATTGCCCCGCAAATATGCGCCATTTACCCGCGTTTTCATCATAAGCGCGCAGGCATTTTTTATCCATTGGAATATATATCTCCCTGCTCTCCCCCGCCTCAAGGCGCACCTTTTCAAAGCCGATAAGTTTTTTTACGGGGAAGGCAAAGCCGCAGTCAGGCGGAGAGAGGTACAGCTGCGCCACCTCCGTCCCCGCACGCGCCGCCGTGTTTGTGAGCGTAAAGCGCACGCCGCGGCAGTCCGCGCGCAAATCCGAATATTCAAAGCAGGCGTAGGAAAGCCCGAACCCGAACGGATATTTTACGGCAATATCCGCCGCGTCGTAGTATCTGTAACCCACAAAAATATCCTCTTTATATTCGCAGGAAAAGGGGTCGGCCGCATAGGAACGCGCGCAGGGGACGTCCTCATAGCGGAGGGGATAGCTCTCCGCCAGCCTGCCGCCGGGCTCTTCCTCCCCGCACAGCACAGAGGCGAGCGCGCCGCCCATACCTGCGCCAGCAAGGTGCATATGCAGCAGGTCGGATACGCAGCCGTCCCAGGCAGCGTCCACCACGCCGCCAGCGCACAGCACTGCCACGGGGCGCACGCCGACGGCGGCAAGCGCCGCTATAAGCTCCGTCTGGCAGGGCGGCAGAAAAAGATTTTCCCTGTCCGCCCCCTCTGCGTCATACTGTTCGCCAAGCCCTATGAACAGCACCGTATTTTTTGCGCGGCGCGCAAGTCTGACGGCGCGCCTTATAAGACCCTTGCTGCGCTTTCCGTCGCTGCGGTAGCCGCGCTCGTAACCAATCACAGAAAATTTTGCCCCCAGACATTCAAGCACGTCGTCTGCGGAGCTGTTGACGCGGGCCGAACCCGCGCCCTGTATGTGGGGCCTTCCGGCAAGGGCGCCTATCACGGCTATCTCCGCACCCCTTTCAAGCGGAAGGCGGCTTTTTTTAAGGAGTACTGCCCCTGCCGCAGCTGCTCTGCGCGCAAAGGCGAGATGCTCCGCAGCGTCGTAAGGCTCCCCGCCCCTCCCGCGGAGATTGGCAAATTTTGCAATGCGGTTTACGCAGGCGTCTATCTGCTCTTCGGAAAGTTTGCCCCCGCTCACCGCCGAAAGCAGCTCTTCGGGGGTGAGCCTGCAGCGGGGCATCTCTATATCCTCCCCCGCTTTTACGCCCGCAACGCGGTCGGATGTTCCCACCCAGTCTGAAATCACAATGCCGTCGAAGCCCCATTCACCGCGAAGTATGCCCGAAATAAGCCCCTCGTTTTCCGAACAGTACACGCCGTTAAGCTTGTTGTAAGAGGTCATAACGGCCCTCACACCGCCCTCCACCGCCGCTTCAAACGGCGCAAGATATATCTCCCTGAGCGCCCTCTCGCTGACATTTACGTCATACACGGTGCGCGCCCATTCGCGGTTGTTCACGGCAAAGTGCTTGACGCAGCAGCTCACGCCGACGCTCTGCACGCCCCTTATATACTGCGCCGCAAGTTCGCCGGCAAGGTATGGGTCCTCTGAAAAATATTCAAAATTTCTGCCACACAGAGGATTGCGCTTTATGTTTACGCCGGGCCCCAGAAGCACGTCTACTTTAAACCACGCCGCCTCCCGCCCCAGCCTTTGGCCGAGGGCGAAGAGCAGCTCTCTGTCCCACGAACACGCCGTGAGGCAGGAACACGGGAAACAGGTTGCGGGCAGAGAATTTTCCAGCCCGAAGTTGTCGCCTGAGCCCGCCTGCACCCTCAGCCCGTTGGGCCCGTCTGAAAAACGCACGGAGGGTATCCCGAAATCGGAATAGTCCTGCGTGGTCCAGAAGTCCCTGCCCGTGAGCAGTGCAACCTTTTTATTGAGTTCAAGTTTTTCCGCAGGGCTCAGCCCGCCGTTTTTTCGTTCCATAACAAATTTATTTTACCATATATCCGCGCCGATTGCAATACGCAATCTTGCCCGCGCCCGCATAATGCCTGAAAATAAGCGCATACTTGCTTTCAAGGAGATATTTTATGGTAATTGCAAATTTTATATCCTATATCCTGTGCATAATAGGGGGACTCAACTGGGGGCTGTACGGAATATTCAACTTCAACCTTGTGAGCTGGATATTCCAGGGCCCGCGCACGGCAGGGTCAATCATCGTGTATGTGCTGATAGCGCTGGCCGCGCTGTGGCTGATAATTTCCCCCATTATAACGGGCCGGGGACTCAAGCTCTCCCATCGCAGCGACGACGAGGAGCGCACCGCAAGCAGCGCCCACAGATAATTGCAAAATGAAACCCACCGGCTAATGATATGCACCCCAAAAGTTGGACAAACTTATGGAGGTGCATATCGCTATCGCGTGGTTTTCTTTATACGGAATAAAGCGCGCATAATGCGCGCTTTATTCTTCTTTAATCTTCTTTATTCTTTTTCAGCCGCCCTCTATTGTTCTTTAAAGAGAGTTCCGCCAAACTTTTCAAGCAAAACCTCTTCACTGTCCGCCGTGTCGCGCAGAAGCTGCGTAAGCCCGACAATTTTATCTTCCCCCAACACCTCCACATACCTGTCGAAATACCCCGCCAGAAAGGCGTGTTTGCCCTCAAGGTGGCGCTTGCCATCTTCCGTTATGCAGACGTTCATTCTGCGCCTGTCGTCGGCGTCCACGTCCATACTGATAAAGCCCTTTCTGCGCAGCGTAGACAGTATGTTGGCCGTGCGCGGGCGGCTGAGCTTCATCTCCTCGCTCAGCGCCGTGGGCGTTGTGGGTTCAGTGCGCAGGTTAAGACATTCAAGCGCCGCCGTCTCACCCACGAGAAACTCACGCAGGCAGACCATTATATCCATTTTATACATTCGCCAGAGCTGTTCCATAAGCGCGTCGCGCAGTGCAGTTCTATCCATATATATCCCTCTGTTATTCGTTGGATTTCAATGACTCCGCCATATTGATGCGGTACAGCTTTATCAGCATAAATGCGTACACCACTATGGCAAAGCCTATGGTTATCAGGAACGACCAGATAAAACTCGTCCAGGCAATCGCCTTACCGAACATCATCATAACGCTGTTCACCCTGCCGACTATGAACATATGCAGCAGCCACCCCGCAAGCAGTCCGAGCAGCGCGCCCACCACGGTAAGTATTGCGCTTTCGCGGTAGATATAGCCGGCAACCTCCCACTTGGAGTAGCCCAGCACACGCAGCGTGGCAATCTCCCGCCGTCGTTCGTCTATGTTGATATTGGTAAGGTTATACAGTACTATCGCCGCAAGCGCGCCCGCGCACACGATTAAAATGAGTATTACAAAACTCATCGTTTCATTGAGCGCGTCGAAAGAGCGCACCGTAGTGTAAGTGAACTCTACGCTGGTCACCGAAGAATCGGACAGCAATTTTTCCGCGTCCTCGTTCATCAGTTCCTCGTCTTCGCCGTAGCCGTACTTTACGAGATAGGTATTTGCCGTTACGGACTGCCCCGTGTTTTGCGCAAATACGGCCTTGCTCATATATACGTCCGAACCTGTGTAATATTCGCACACGCCCGTAACTTCCAGCTCTATCTGCACACCGCTTGCAGTTATGTATGTTATGGTGTCCCCCACGCTTATGTCGTAGGCGGTGGTTATATTTTCCGGCAGAATGACGCCTTCGCCCGCGTCCAGCTCCTTCCCCGAACTTCTGCCGTGAAGGTTCACAAAGTTATAGAAGGTATCCACGTCGTCTATAAGGTACAGGTCCACCGTCTCATAACTGCTATTGTTTATAACTATCTGTCCGCTCTCGCTGTACACGTCAAGATAGTCGTCCTCGTCCAGTCCGTCAAGATATGCAGCGAGTTCGCCGTCCGCGCTCGCCGTCTGCGCGGCCGTGTGACCTATTATAGTGTCGTAGTGAATTATATTGTTATACTGAAGGGTTGTAACGGCCTCCACGCCGTCGGCAAGGCCGAAGCCCGTGAGTATGAGCGCCGTACAGCCGCACACTGAAATTATGGTGAGAATCATATTCCTCTTATAGCGGAATATATTGCGTATCGTAGCCTTCCACCTGAACGTTATCCGCTTCCAGACGGGGGTACACTTTTCCAGAAGTATGCGCTTGCCCGGCTTAGGAGCCTTCGGCTGCATCAGGACGGATGGCTTTTCCTTAGTGGCGGAGCGGCAGGCTATTACCGTGACTATAATTGTGATTGCTAACGCGCCGAATATGACGGCTATGGCAAGCCACCACGAGAATCCCAGCACCAGCTCAGGCAGATAGTACATTGTGCCGTAGGCGTTCCAGAATATGGTGGGCATTATACTGAAGCCCAGCAGTATGCCCACGGCGACGCCGATAAGGCAGGCGAGTATGCAGTATATGAGGTATTTGGACATAATGTCGCCCTCATTATACCCCAGTGCCTTCAGCGTGCCTATCTGCATTCTGTCCTCTTCCACCATTCGCGTCATAGAGGTGAACGCCACGAGGGCGGCCACTATTATGAAGAATACGGGGAATATTCCTGCTATGTCCTCCAGCTTTTCCACGTTCATATCAAAACTGATATAGCTTACGTTAGTACTCGCCCTGTCAAGAACATACCAGCTCGCCTCCTCGGTCATATAGGCCGAAATGAGCGAGTTGTTCTGAATTGACGAATTTATTTTTTCATTTATATCGCCGCCGAGCGCCGTAATATACTCCGCCCGTTCAAGCACATAATTTTTGTAATCGTCGTAAAAACATTCGTATCCGTCCGCGCCCGCAATAGTCACCCACAAATCGGTGTATATCACGCTTTCACTGCGCAATGCAGGCATAAACGTGCCCAACAGCAAACTCTTTGAAAGGTTGTAAACGCCTGAAGCGACGTATTCAACCGTACCGTCTGAGGCAGTCTGTTCCTTCACGGTGTAGTTGCCGTACATAACAAGGCTGACCACGCCCGTGCCTATCGTGGTTACTTCGCGTGCGTCCGTATAGTAATAGTCGGGCGAGGAAACTATGCCCACGACTTCAAACTCTGTCTGCGCGTATATGTCGCCGTAGGTGCTGTTGCTCGTATCGAGGTTGCTTTCAAGCGTTATCTTGCAGCCCAATTCAACGCTCTCAAAATAATTGTTGGAGCGTTCTACGACAACCTGATTTGGCTCCGTCGGCCATTCGCCCTCCTCCAGGGTGAGGTTGTTAAGACCGCCGCCGGCCTCCACTACAGAAAAATCGAGGCCTATGAGATTGACCGCAGTGGATTTAGCCCCGTTTATGCTCGCCATAACAGAGCTTGTAACCACGGACATATAGCCGGAAACGACGGCGTCGCCTTCGTCGTCCTCAAGTTCCGTAATTGCAGCAATGTCGCTTGCAGTGAGGCCGAAACCCGCCTTTACGTCAATGTCGTATGCGGAGTTTTGGCGGAGATATTCGCTCATAGAGGTCTTCATATCGGGCGTGGACTGCGAAATGCCTATAAGGAAGCCCACCCCAAGCGCAATGATGGCCATTATGGCAAGAAATCTGCCGAAACTGTTTTTAAATTCTTTTACTATGTTTTTGGTAAACTTTTTCATAACGCTCCGTAGGGATGATTATTGAGGCCACAGGCGCGGCGGCATATGGCCAAAGCGCGCAGGCGCGTAAATTTTTCGCCGCTATAAATGCGTTACCACTCTATTAGCGATACGTCCATAGGTTCTTCGTTGACCTCTTCGCCCACCACCGTGCCGTTCTTTATATGAATTACCCTGTCGGCCATCTGCGTTATAGCCGTGTTGTGCGTGATTACTATAACCGTCTTTGCATTGTTGCGGCATACGTCGTGCAGAAGCTTAAGGATATTTTTGCCCGTCTCGTAGTCGAGCGCGCCCGTGGGCTCGTCGCAGAGAAGCAGTTTGGGGTTTTTTGCAATGGCGCGGGCTATGGATACCCTCTGCTGTTCGCCGCCCGATAGCTGCGCGGGGAAGTTTTTGAGCCTTTCAGCCAGCCCCACCTCCACAAGGGTCTGCGTGGCGTCAAGCTGGTTTTTGCATATTTCCGAGGCAATCTCCACGTTTTCAAGCGCGGTGAGGTTCTGGATAAGGTTATAGAACTGGAACACAAAGCCCACGTCATAGCGGCGGTATTCGGTCAGCTTTTTCTCATTGAAGTCGCTCACCCTCACGCCGTCCACAATAATTTCGCCCGAAGTTACGCCATCCATTCCGCCGAGCATATTCAGAACTGTGGTCTTGCCCGCGCCGGAGGGGCCGACAATTACGCAGAATTCGCCCTGTTCTATGGTGAAATTGACGCCGTTAGCCGCCTTGATTACGTTCGCGCCCATAGTGTAGTGCTTGCAGACGTCCCTGAACTGTACGAAGCTGCAGTTTGCGGGGCTGCGCTCCGCAACGTCCGCCTCCGAAGGCAGAGCGGCCTTATTTTTCTTCACAGTTTTTTTGAGAGCCATAGTTCCTCCCGCGCACGTCCCGTATTGCTTCATATTTTTCCGCAAAATACGACAATGCCGTTAATAATTTTTACCGTTAATTATTTTTATGCTTTAATTATAAGTCCGCCCCTGCGGTATGTCAATAGCGGTATAGTTAAAATTGAGTGAAATAAAATTCATATAATCTGCCCGTCAGGGCCGCACCCTGCAAATTATGCCGCCCCGCGCCGTTTTGTGCAAAAAAAAGCGGCGCCAAAGCGCCGCACATTTGATTCAAATTCATATCTTTATCTTGCAACGGGACAAAAATCTTTTAACCGCGTCCGCGGGAATGGCGTAGTTCATTCCCTCCGCCGTAGCGGTGACGGCAACTATGGTGCCCACCACTTCGCCCGCCGCGTTGAACACGGGGCCGCCGGAATTGCCGCGGTTTACGGCGCAGTCGGTCATAAGGCGGGGCTTACCCTCCACCGTGCGCAGTCTGTCGCTCACAATTCCGCTTGTTATGCAGGTGCCGCCGCCGAGGGAATTGCCTATCACAAACAGAGTCTGGCCGTTCTTCACTTCGGAAAAATCGGCAAACTTCACCGACTTTACTTCCGCAGGCGCGCCCTGAAGGCGCAGAAGCGCGAGGTCGTCGCCGTCCGCGCCGCCCGTGCCCAGCGCAACAATTTCCGCGCGGCACGTTTTGCCGCAGACGTAAGCTTCTATCCTTTCAGCGGCTCTGCCGCCCGACGCCACGACGTGCGCATTAGTTACGGCATATCCGCCGCCTACCGCATACGCCGAACCCGAAAGCATTGTTTTGCCGCTTATGGCGCGCACCTCAATCACGCTGTCTATACAGCGGACATATATCTGTTCTCCGCTCAGCTTTCCGTCCTCCGCGGCCCTGCCGGCCGTGGGAGCAGGTTGGGCAACGGGGCGAGCAACGCCTGTGCGAGGAGGGGCTTCACGCCGTGCAGGGCGGCTGTCGGGGCGCGCCCTGTAAGAGAGTTCTTCCCCCTTTCGCACGACATAGGTATTGTCGCAACAAGTACACTTATATTCCGATACGGCGGCGTCCTCCCGCACGAGGGCGCACTCCCCGCCGCACGTTCTGCAAATAAATTTCATATCATTCACCGCACGGCTCATTCGCCTGTCTGAATAAACCGTTCAAACCTTTTAATCTCTTTTTCCGATACCGAAGGCGGCACCGCCTCAAGCGCGTTCATAAAGTCGGCGCGGGCAATCGGAACCACGCCGTCTGAACTTATAGACTTTAAAAGGGGGTCCTCCTTGGCGCGGTCGCACACTTCCTCTATATCCGCACCCGAATATCCCTCCGTCAGGGACACAAGCTCCTCCACGTTCACGTCGTCCGCCACAGGCGCACCCTTCAAAGATTTTTCAAACATAAACCTGCGCGCGGGGGCGTCCGGCAGGGGAACGTATATCTTCTGCGAAAACCTGCCCGGTCTGAGCGCGGCACCGTCTATGTCCCACGGTCTGTTGGTAGCGCCCAGCAGCAGAAGGTTGGAACTCCTGCCGGCAAAGCCGTCTATCTGCTGCAAAAATTCGTTTACGCGCTTGTCGTTGTGCGTATCCACGCCGCGCCTGCCGATGAGGGAGTCCATCTCGTCTATAAAAATTATGGCAAGGTCGTCGGCGCGCGCCGTTTCAAACAGCGAATTGATATTCTTTTCAGACTCGCCCACCCACTTGCTGACCACGTCGGAACCCTTTACGGCATAGAACTTTGCGCCGACTTCGCAGGCGATTGCCTTGGCAATCATAGTCTTACCCGTGCCGGGGGGGCCGAAAAGCAGCACGCCACCGCCCGTCTTTTTGTTGTACAGCTTGTATTTTTCAGGGAATTTTATGGGATTTATCATTCGGGTGGTTATGGCCTTTTTAACGTCGTCCAGCCCCGCGATGTCGTCAAAACGGATGTCGGGCACTTCCGCCGCCGCCCAATCCCTTCCGCCGTCGTCCCCGCTCTTTTCCGCAGACTTTACGTCGCCCGCAGGGAACTTTTTGCGGACCACGGCCGCGTCTATGCCGTCGGCAATCTCAACAAGCCGCTTCGCGCGGGCCACGCGCGCCTCTT
Source organism: uncultured Clostridia bacterium (assembly GCA_965120435.1). Taxonomy (GTDB): domain Bacteria; phylum Bacillota; class Clostridia; order Christensenellales; family Borkfalkiaceae; genus Coproplasma. The sequence continues at coordinate 6,833 of CBCPNE010000163.1, read as the reverse complement.
TCAATTTGGGCGAGGACTGCTTGGCGAGTTCCAGAAGGGTCTGCGCGGCAAGCATATAGTTGCGCTTGCAGAGAACTCCGTTGCCCTCTTCATAGGCCTTGCGCGCCGCCGCGTAGTACATATTGAATTTATCATTGAGTACCGAAAGACTTAAATCATCCATATATATCCCTCAATCAACGCGCATTATCCCTTTGAGAACACGCGCGAAAACGCCTCTTCTTTGCGGCGCAGAGTCGCCAGCTCTCCCTCGCAGGCCGCTACTTTTTCGCCCAGCGATTGCATCTGTTTGTCTGCGCTCTCTATGGCTTCGGAATAAATTAATCCCTCTTCCGTTGCCTTTTTTATCTTTACCTTGACGCCGGTCTCCGCCATCACCCCTGCGAATGCGCAGAAAAGCAACATTGCAAATGCAACGACAATCAACACCCACTCTGAGACGACGATGCCTGTCACCATCATTATCACAAACATTATTGCGCCCGGAATTATAGTCATAATAAACATATGCTTTGACTTTGAATTCGACCGGGCGGTAATTTTCCTGCATTTATCCAGCTTTTTTGAAAGATTGGCCTTCTGCTTTTCGGCAGCCTGCTTTTCGGCCTTTAGCTTTTCCAGCTTTTCAGAGATAGGCCCGGCCTCTTCGCGGCACTGCGCCGCAAGTTCGTTACAGCGGAAGGCGCACATCTTGCGGAACGCAGCCACCTTTGCCTTGACCTCCGCGTCGCCGTAGCGCTCGGCGTTTCTGAGGTTTCTGTCGTCCTCTATGGTGAGAGCCGCCTCATAGGTCATACTCTGTGCGGCAAATCCGCCGCTGTATGCCCTGCGGCTTGCAAGAAAGCTGCCCCACCACGCCTGACCGCTGTATGGGTCTGCTTCCAGCGCCTGCTGGTACTTTGTATAGGCGCTTTCGTACATTTTATCGTTCAAATCCTGCTCCGCACGGATTAAAAGACTATCCTGCGGCCGCATCCTGCCGTCGGTCGGGTCGGAGCGTTTTTGGTCAAACAACCCGGCAGTCCCGTATCGCCTTACGCCGAAAAAGCGGGTCTGCAAGTTGTCGGCAAGCTCTATCTCGTACCCGCCCGCAGGATACTTGGCAAGGTTGACGCCCTGCAGCGAGCGGATAAACGGGGGCAGAGAAGTTACGGGGACGTCGTAAACGGCGCAGCACGCGCCGTAAAGCCGTTCCTGCTCTGCGCGGTCACGGAAACGCGACCACTCGTTCTTTACCCACGGGGAATTTATGTTCTCTTCACTGCACGCAATCAACACAAAAAACTTGCAGCTGTAGAGCGCCTTGAAGATTACAGGCTCAAAATCATCGCCCAACCTGTCCTTCAAGGTCACTTCCGAAAAGAAAGTCTTTATCTTGCGGGAGGTGAGTTCGTCGTATATCCTGCGCGCCACCGTTCTCTCGCGTGTGGGCGCGCCGTTTTCGTCCGCCGAACGGAAACAGAGAAAGACGTCAAAATCTTCCTCTTCCTCCATTCTGCGCTTTATATTGCACTGCAGTCTGTCTATTACGGCGGCGCGGCTCTTGTAAATTTCCGCCTGTTCAGCGTCCGCATACTTTAAGGCGTTTAAATAATTTTCGTCCTCAAGTATCGATTTTTTTACAGTTCTGCGGCAGGTAGGTATGCGCTTACCCGTGCGGGTATCCGACACATACTCTATGCCGTACCGACTGAGCGCAAGTCCCCAGTGCGCCTCGGCGTCGCGGGGGTTTCGCCTGGTTATCAGCGAATATTCGCGGATTGCGCCGTCAAAGTCGCAGTCTATGCGCATTGCGTTTGCGCGGTTCAGAGCGAGAGCCAGAGCCTCGCTCTTTTTCGCAGAGAATACATATTTATTGCCGCAATACGGGCACACCGCACTCAGACCGTCGTCCGAATAGTTGAGCGCCCCGCCGCATGTTTCGCAATTCAGCGTGCTGTAATTATGTACAGCATTATCCAAGTTTTACCTCCTCTCACCTGCCCCTGTCCTCAGTGTCAGGTTCAACGGCCATACTGCCGCGCGTATCAGTTCTTACGGTATATTCCGTAGCTTTTATATTACCTGCCGACGCGGCGGGGACCGCGAGGGCCGCCCGGATGGGGACCGGGGTGCGGATGAGGGTGCGGATGGGGATGGGGGTGCGGGTGAGGCGCAGGACCGGGATGGGGACCTCTGCCTCTGTATTCTGATAAATATCTCATAATTTCCTCCTTTATGCGGCCATACTGCCGCCCGTATCAATTTTTACGGCACAACGCCGTATGTTTTTACATTTAAACGGCACATATTGCCGTGCGTTTTAATTATCTGCCGCCGCGCGGGCCTCCGCCGCGGGGTCCCCCGCCTCGCGGACCGCCGGGCCCTCCGCGGGGACCTCTTCCCATACCTCCGGGGCGAGGACCTCCCGGTCCGCCGAACCCTCCGTGCGGGGGCGGCGGAGTGCGGCGGAACCTTCTTCTGCCGAAAATATAGCCCAGCGCTCCGCCCGCGAGGGCGGCTCCCGCCATAGTGGCCGCCGCAGACAGCCCGTTGCCCTCAGGAGCAGGATTTTCCGCAGCACGGGAATATGCGGCCTCTGCCGCGCCCTCCCTTTTAAGGCACTCTTCAAGGCTGAGCTTGAGGGCGGCGTTGCATTTGTCCGCAATCGCCATAACCGAGCGCTTTGCCCCCGAAAGCGTCTGCGATACGTCCGCAGAGCAGTACTTTACGGCATTTTTGTAGTAGGGCGAAGAGAGCGCATATAAAATATGCTCGTTTTCCGCCAGCCGCTTTTTACATTCGGCGGAGGTTGAACCCGCCGCCCATAACCTGTTTGAAATCTCCTGACAGAGCTTTTTTTCGCCCTTCAGAGAGCGCACCTCCGCTTCGGCAAGAAAGGCGCCCAGCCATGCCTCGCCGCAGCATCCGTCCTCGTCTATGGCACGGCTGAAAGCCGCGGCGGCGCGCACGAAATCTCCGCGCGCAAGCGCGTCCTGCCCCGTTGCAAGCAGGGAGGACAATTCGGCCGAACGCCCCGTACCCGCCGACGGCGGCACATACCTTGCGCCCGACCTCTTGCTTGCAAGAATTGTTGTAAGATTGTCGGCTATATCAATCTCATATCCGCCCGCAGGGTACTTTGAAAGGTCTACCCCCTGCGTGCGTATGAACGAGGGCAGAGCCGAGGGAGATATGCCGCTGAACACCGCGCAGCAGGCGTTTGTGAGCCTCTCCTCATACACCCTGTCGCGGAAGCGCGACCACTCGTTTTTAACCCACGCGGCCTCTATGTTCTCCTCGCTGAAAGCTATCAGAATGAAGAATTTGCAGCTGTACAGCGCCTTGTAGATTATAGGTTCGTAGTCTTCGCCGAGCCGCCCTTTAAGCGTCGCCTCCGAATAGAACGTCTTTATGCCTCTGCGCGCAAGCTCGTCGTAAATTCTTCGCGCCACGGCGCGCTCGCCCGTGGGGGCGCCGCTGTCGTCGGCCGAGCGGAAACAGAGGAATACGTCAAAACTCTCCTCCCCCTCAAGCCTGGCCTTTATGGCGCGCTGAAGTCTGTCTATCTCCTCCGCCTTGGCCCTGTATGAAGCGGCCAGCCCGTCGTCGGCATACTTAACGGCGGCAAGGTAGTCCTCGTCGTCAAGTATGCTCTCCTTAAGCGTTCTGTGGCAGGTCGGCGTGCGCCTGCCCGTGGCGGGGTCGGCCACATATTCTATGCCGTACTTGCTGAGCGCAAGCCCCCAGTGCGCCTCCGCGTCCTCCGGGTTGTTTGCCGTAATCAGCCTGTATTCGCCAATCGCCTCGTCAAAGTCGCAGTTGAGGCGGTAGGCGTTGGCACGGCTCAAAGCGAGCGCCAGCGCCTCGCTCTTGCCGTCCGTGAAATTGTATTCGTTTCCGCAATAGGGGCAGACGCCCTTAAGCCCGTCCGCCGAATATCTCAATGCCCCGCCGCAGGTATCGCAGAACACGGGGCGCTGCGTCTTTTTCATAATTGCTCACCTCCGGTAAAACCGCCGCAGGCCGCTGTCAGACCTGCGCGTCTATCTTCTTTCTGAGGTTTTCAAGCTCCTTGTCAATGGCGTCGTCAGAAAATTCGTCCAGCCCCACCTGGCTTTCAATCAGCTTTTTAATCTCCTCGTCGTCTGAAGGAGTGGTGGCGGCAATTCCCGCAAAGGTATCCTGACTCGTTTCCATAAACATATCCATCTGCTCGGCCTGCTGCTGCGCCTTGCCCATAGCTATGTCAAACTGCTTCTGAACCTCTAAAAATTCCTTTTCGTCTGCAAGTTTTGCCATCTCCTTGCTCAGCACGCTCATCCCGCCGAGGAACTGTTTAGTCATCATAGTCATATCCTTCATCTGGGAGGTTATCTCAAAATTGAGAAGCATCTCCTGCGCGCGCTTCTGCTGAAGGAGCGTCATCTTATAGCCCGTAAGCGCCAGATTGTACTGCGCCTCAAGCCCGTTCTTTTTGGCCTTTACGGCCTTATCCACAAACACCTTTTTCTGCTCTTCAAGGGCGGAAATCTGTTTGTTCATATTGTACACGGTCTGCTTTATCAGCCGCTTTTTTTCAAATTCCTTGTCTGCCTTGCTCCTGAAAATTCCCATATATCCCCCTTACTGTTCAGACTTGTCTGCCTCCGCCCTGCCTGCCGCGTCGCCCTCCGCGGAGGAGAGTCCCTCCGCCTCCAGCTGGTCGGCAGTTTCAAACATAGCCAGAAGCTCGTCGTCGTTTTCGTTTACGCCGTATATGCGCTCATTTTCGGTATAGCCGCTCTGAATCTCCTGCCAGGTGTCGTCCGCGTCGGTGAGTACCTGTTCGCTGCGCACCTTGGTATTGAGAGCCTTGTTCAGAAACTGCGCCAGCCCCTTCTGGTCAGAGAGCAGGTTGCCCAGCGAAATTTTGCCCGTCTTTATGTAGAAATTGTTGTCGTCTATAGTCGTCTTGAGCTTGCGCAGAAGGCGCATATTGTACATAAGATACATTCCGCGCTTTACGTCCGTCTGGTTCTCTTCCCTGAGGCTTGTAACCTTTTTGGCATAGAACAGCTTAAGCTCGCGGTTTTTCTCCTTCTGCCCCTTTTTAAGCAGTTCTTCTATCTGCCGCGCGCGCTCTTCTATCGCAGTTTCAAGGTCGCTCTCCTGCTTTTCAAGGCTGCATATGGCTTCCACCACGTCCTCGCGCTTGAGTTTATCGTATTTACTTCTGAACGGCCACATATAAATCCTCCGTTTACCTGTCGGTATGGACGGAGCGTTCGGCTATAAGCACCTTTATATCGCCGATGTATTTCTCCGCCTTGCCGCTGCCCTCTTCGCCGCGCGTCTTGGTCAGCTCTATCTTTATATCGCCCAGCACGCCCTTTATCTTTTCGTCTATGACGGCCACATCGTCCTCCGCGGACGGAGTGAGGTATTTCAGCTTGTCATAGAGTTCTTCGAGCTTTGCCTGCATATCGGGTTTTCCCTCTGCAAGGGCCTTCAGAACCTGTACGGTTCTGGCGTTTTCGTTTACGCCGTCGCGGCTGTCAAGCACGGTTTCGTCCACACTGCGCTTGCGCCTGCGCGTAAATATAAAGGCAGCCGTAATCACGCCCACGAACACCGCGGCAACCACGACTATTATAACAATTTCAAAAGGTTCCAGCCCAAGGGCTGCAAGAATAGAATTGTTCATCTTTTTGCTCCGTGAAATATATTATCCTGAGCGGCGCTTTATACGCCGCCCGTTTTGCGCACACTGCGCGTTCAGAGTTTTGCGCCGCATCCCGAACAGTATCCGGCGTCCTCCCCGTTCTGCTTCCCGCAGGCGGGGCACTTTTTGCCGGCGGTAAGTTCCTTGCCGCACGCCGAGCAGAACCTGTCCCCTGCCAGGCAGGGTGCGCCGCAGTTGGGGCAGCGCTCCGCAGGCTTCACTCCCGAAAGGCGGGCCTGCTCTATGGCGGCAATGTCGTCGTCGGAAATCACAACGTTGGCTATCGTGAAGGAGAACATCTTAAGTCCGTAATCTTCCTCAAACATCCCGGAGAGTACGGGCAGAACGGACTGCGCTATTTCGTCCTTGTGTTCGCTCATTCTGTCAAAGGTCAGTCCGCCCTTGCGCATTGCGCCCGCTATTGCAGGTTCTACCTTGCTGAGCATACGCATAGTCAGGCGGTCTTTAAGGTCCTGCACGGTGAACGCCTTTTCGGCGCCTATCAGCACCATATACGCCTTGCGCGGGTTGGAAATCTGCACTTCAAACTCGCCGTGCGCGCCCACCTTTATCGGCACGTCTGTTTCAGGGTCGCGGAAGGAAAACTGCGTCTTTGTGCCCCACATCACCTTGAGGCGGGCCGTCTTTGAAAGGAAGATTACCTCCACCGCCACGTTTTTGCTTCTGCGCCTTGACTTTTCCTCAAAGATGTCGTAACTGCCGCTATTGAGCGTATCCATAAGCACGCCGTCCTTGATAAGAATGGCGTTGTGCGTTTCCGGCACTACGAGCTTTGCGTCCGCGTCCAGACCGTCCGCAGAAATTCTTTTGAAGAGTTCGGAATTATCTCCCTCATATTTAATTACCTGAGGTTCCCTCGCCATAAAAAGCCTCCTCGCGGCCGCACCTCCGCGGGCGGTTGCCTGCGCACGCGGTTATGCGCCTTTTATTCCGATTAATATATTATCATAGTTTTGTGAATTTGTAAAGGTGATTAGATAAAAAACGCCTCACGCAGAGCGGCCTGCGCGCAAAACTGCGCGCAGGCCGCTTAACAAATTTTATCACTTAACAATTTTTACCGTTTAAACGTTTTCAAGGAAGTACTGCTGGGAGTTGACTTTTGCGCCGTCTTCACCCGCCATACGCA
>CBCPNE010000162.1:0-4462 GCA_965120435.1 uncultured Clostridia bacterium | reverse complement strand
GCGGAAACTATAAGTAAAAGTTCGGTTTATGCAAAGAAGTCATCGGGTAATGCTGACCGCTTGTTGTCTGTCAGCGAATATACAGGTACAGGTTGGTCACATACAAGTTCCAATGAAAGTATAACTGATTCAAATAAGAACAGCTATGCCAATTCCGTAACCTCTGTAACGGGTGCCCTCGGCATAAGCTACTCTACATAACCCGTCTTGCACGGCTGGCACAAAATAACACAATAGCCTTTACCGGCTGAAACAAAAACTTCAATGCGCCCCGCAGATTTTCTGCGGGGCGCATACTTTTGGCCGCGCCGACGTCCTCATTAAATGCCGCCATTCAGCATACAATTTTATATGAACCTCATTTCACAGCTGCTTGAAGAGTTGGGGGCGGACGAATCCCGCGCCGTAACCGTGTGCCCCGGCGTGTGCGCCTTTCTGCGCGGAGTCAAGGCGGTGGCAGAACTCACGCCTGAAAAAATCGTACTCGCGTGCAGGGGCGGCACGCTCACGGTGGAGGGGGATAAGCTGCGCGTCGCCGAATACTTTCAGGGCGATATGATAATACGCGGCAGCGTAAAAAGGGTGTGCTTTGAATAATCTGACGCAGTTTTCGGTTATTGCCTCGCCGGGGCAGGCGCTCAACAAACTTTCCCGCGAAAATATTCCCGTATACGGTTGCGAAAAGCGCGGGGCATACTTTCTGTTTTCCGTAAAGGATAACTATGTAAAAAAAGTTTTTGCAATTTTTGCACACCCGTGTTATAATGTAGCCGTAAGGCGCAAAAGCGCAAAAAAACGCCTTGCGGCGTTTGTGTTCGGCAGGGCATTTTTAATTGCAGGCTGCATACTGTTTGCGGCGTGCGCCTATCTTTCGGATAAATTCGTGTTCAGAATTTCCGTCACGGGCAGCGGGGCCTATCTTGAAAACGAGGTAAAGGGGATAGTCTATTCCCTCGGCGTGCGTGAAAATTCTTACTATAAGGGCATAGACGAACCCGCGCTCATATCGCAGGTACTCGCTCTTCCGTCGGTCACGTTCTGTTCGGTAAAAAAGAGCGGGAGCATACTGTATATAGACGTCGAGTGCGAGGAAGAGAGCGCAGACCGCGCAAACTATTTCTCCCTCACGGCCGACAGGGACGGCACGGTTGAAAAGGTCGTCGCCATATGCGGCACTGCCGTTGCGGCGGCAGGGGAGCAGGTGAAAAAGGGGGATTGCCTCATAGCCGCATATACGACTGTGAACGAACAGCAAATTTCCTGCCTTGCCGTGGGGTATGCTGTGCTGTCCTGCAGCGCCACTGTGAGCAGCTTCGCCGAAGAAGAGAGCGAGGAAAACCTTGAAAAAGCTTACGCCGCCGCGCTGCTGTATGCGGACGGCGGGGAAATAACTTCCCGCACCTGTTCGGTCACCACCAACTCCGAAGGCGTAATTTATGTGGTGCAATTCACATATCTGCATACATTGAGTATAAACTTTGACTGAGAAAAATTTATGGCTGAAAATGTAAAAACAGTGTCCGCATATTCCGTGGACAAGCTCCAGAAAGTGCTGGGCAACTTCGATGAAAACGCCAACGTCATAATGCGCGAACTCGGAGTGAACCTGCATATAGACGGCCTCAACATAGTCGTCGGCGGAGAGGAGGAAAAGGTCGCCGCTGCGGCGGACGTTCTGGAATGTCTTGTAGAGCTTGCAGGGGAAGGCGAGGCAATAGACAAAAGCCGCATACTGTACTGCATAGAGCTTGCCAAAGAGGGCAGGGCAAAGGATATTTTAAAACTTTCCGGCAGTACGGTGGGCGTAACCTACCGCGGCAAACCCGTAAAGTGCAAGACGGTGGGGCAGAAGAAGTATGCCGACAGTATCCGCAAAGATACGGTGATATTCGGCGTCGGTCCCGCGGGTACGGGCAAAACCTACCTTGCGGTGTGCCTTGCAGTGAAGGCCTTCAAGTCAAAACAGGTGGAGCGCATAATTTTAACGCGCCCCGCAGTGGAGGCGGGCGAAAAGCTCGGCTTCCTCCCCGGCGATTTGCAGACCAAGGTAGACCCATATCTCCGTCCCCTGTACGACGCTTTGCAGGAGATGCTGGGGCTTGAAACGTACACAAAACTTATGGAGCGCGGCTCTATAGAGATTGCGCCCCTCGCGTATATGCGCGGCCGCACCCTTTCAAACGCGTTTGTGATACTCGACGAGGCGCAGAACACCACGCGCGAACAGATGAAGATGTTTCTTACGCGAATGGGGGAGGGCAGCAAGATGGTCATCACGGGCGACATAACCCAGATTGATTTGCCTGAGGGCAAAAAGAGCGGACTTGTGCACGCCGTGCGCGTGCTTGACGGAATAGAGGGCATAGGAATATGTCACCTCACGGATAAGGACGTCGTGCGCCATCCGTTGGTTATGAAGATTGTCCGCGCATATGAAATAGACAGCAAAAGGAGCAAGCGGGAAGACAGTGAAGAACAGTAAAAGAGCTTATACCCTCGGCGCTTTCATCTATCTGGCGGGTACGGCGGTGCTTTTTGCCATATTCGTTCTGATGATAGCCATAAACGGGGTGAGCGGAACGGCGGCCTATATGCGTGAAAACGCGCATCGCGTTGTGTTCGTGTGCGTGTCTTTCTTTATAGTTTCGGGCATAATGTACTGCTATTTCTATTTTGAAAACAAAAAGTATATCCTGTCCGTCGGGAAGATAGTGGAGATTTTTCTTCTCCTCGCGCTGACGCTGCTCATTTCTTTCGTAATTGGTATATATGTAGACCTCGCCGCCCGCCCCGTGGCCTTTCTCGCGTTAATGGCGGTTACGCTTTTAGGCAGGCGCGAAGCGATATTTTTAAACATAATTTTTGCCCTGCAGATGTTTATTCTGGATAACTCCGGAGTCACAATTCAGGCAACGTCGGAAGCCGCAATGCTGAGTGGGATTGAGAGTTACACTTTCCTTATAATGACGTTCTGCACGGGAATGATAGGCATATTCGTATTGCCCAGAATAAAGACGAGGATAGGCAGCGTGCTGCTTGCGTTTGTGCTGCTCATTCCCATAGAGGTGATAATAGCTCTGCTGGAAATAACCGTCACCGAACAGTTTTCAGAAACCTTGAAGCTTTTCCTTTACGGCGCGCTTTCGTCCTTCTTTTCCGTTCTTCTATACATGTTCCTGCTGCCCGTGTTCGAAATGATGTTCTCCGAACTCACGGTGTTCAGGCTGAGGGAACTTGCCTCTGAACAGGCAAAACTTATAAAGCGGCTCAAGAGGGACGCCCCCGGCACATATCACCACTCTATGACGGTGGCGCAGATAGCGGAGGCCTGCGCGCAGGCCATAGGCGAAGATTCCGAACTCGCGCGCGCCGCGGCATATTACCACGACGTCGGCAAGCTTAAAAATCCTGAAATGTTCACTGAAAACCAGACGGACTACAATGTGCATAACGAACTCACGCCCGAACTTTCTGTGGACATTATCCGTTCGCACACGCGTGACGGCGCGCAGCTGATTAAAAAGGCGCACCTGCCCGAATTTTTAGCCGATATAGCCATACAGCACCACGGCACAATGCCGATAAAGTACTTCTATGCCAAGGCGCTGAGAATGAGCGACGGCGAACTCAATATAGAAAAATATTCCTATGCAGGCCCTACGCCCTCCTCCAAAATAGCTGCGATAATAATGATTGCAGACGCTTCCGAGGCGGCTTCGCGTTCGCTCAGGAACCGTTCGCCGGAGAGTGTGGAAGAACTTGTGCGCGGAATAATAGAGGAGCGCCTGGATATGGAGCAGTTTGACAACTGCAACATAACGATGAGCGAACTGACCACCATTAAGCTTACGATAGTTTCCCAGCTGACGGGCGTTTACCACTCGCGCGTGGCCTACCCCAAATTGAAGATTAACAAGAGAGAACATGAATAATCTGCACATATATTGCGACCAATTTGATTTTTCCGCCGTTGAAAGGGCTTTTGAGGGGGAGTTCTCTTCAGACGCGCCGCTTGCGGCGGAAATAGTTTTTGTTGACGGGGAGGAGATAAGGCGGCTCAACCGCGAAAACCGCGGCAAAGACGCCGTGACGGACGTTCTGTCCTTTCCCTCGCTGGACGGAATACGCGGCAAAAAGATTTTAAAAAAGCATTTCCCCTATGAAGTGGACGAGGACGGGGCGATATTTGCGGGCAGCATAGCCATATGCACGCAGCGCGCAACAGAGCAGGCTGAAGAGTACGGCCACAGCTATATGCGCGAACTTCACTATCTCGCCGTACACGGGCTGTGCCATCTTTTGGGCTACGACCACGAAGAGGAAGCGGACAGACGGGAGATGCGTGAAAAGGAAGAGCGTATTCTCGACAGAATGGGTATAACCCGTTGAAAAATAAGTGTGAGGAACTGATATGAGAAGCGGTTTTATAGGCGTAATAGGCAAGGCAAACGCCGGCAAGAGT
>CBCPNE010000161.1:0-4040 GCA_965120435.1 uncultured Clostridia bacterium | reverse complement strand
TCTGGCGGGGCGCGGCAAAAACCTTACGCGTGAAGAGGCGATTACCGAAATTGAGCGCTCGCTGGGATTTTCACTGGAAGAAGTGCCAGAATGTGAGATTATGAGGGAATATTTAAAATGAACGCCGTGCTGTACTTTTCGGGTACGGGCGGGAGCAAGCGGGTTGCAGATGAACTTTCTGCACGGCTGGGCTGGGAGTGCCGCGATTTGGTTGAAACATATCGCGGCGGCGCGCCGCTTGAATTTGAAAAAATCGCCGTAGTTTTCCCCGTTTACAGTCAGGGCGTGCCAAGTTTTGTGAAACCGATTTTTAAACGATTGACCGCAGAATATGGCGCGATTATTGCAACTTACGGCAGAATGGGCGCGGGCAATGCGGTGTATGAGGCGGCGCAGCTTTTAAAGGCGAATGTTTGCGCTGCCGCCTACCTGCCCGCAAGGCACTGCTTTATCGAAGGCGATAACTTTACACCCCCTCCCGTTCCCGACGAAGTTATAAGGGCAATAAATAATCCGCAGAAAATTACACCGGCTAAGAGAAGAAAGACGCCGTTTGCAGCGTTTGCGCCAGACTTACGAAGCCGCATTGCCGTTAAGATTGCGCGCACGGAAACGTGCGACGGCTGCGGCGTATGCGAAAGAGTTTGCCCCGTAGGAGCTGTATCCTGCGGCAAAATAAACGGCAGGTGCGTGCGCTGTTTAAAGTGCGTGCGCGAGTGCCCGAAGGACGCGCTGAAAGTTGAATATTCGCGCATACTGAAATTATACCTTTCGAAAAAACCGAGAGAGGAAATTATAGTATATACATAAAAAGGACGACGTTCCCGTCGTCCTTTTTTATATTTTGAAGCCGAAGATAAATTCCCTGAGCTTGTCTGATTTTACCCTGCCGTTGAGCCTGTCGGCAAGCGCCGAGATAAAGGCCTTTGCGCCCTCTTCCTTTACCGCCACCGTAAACGTAACTTCGGCGGCGTATTCGGTATTATTTACCCTGCAGTCGGTCTTTTCAAAAAATCGGTTTAAAATATCCACGCAGTCATAGCCGACGGTGACGGCGTATTCCTCGCAGGGCATATATAAAAGCTTTCCCGCCGCGTCCAGATTTTCGGCCGCGCAGCCCGAATATGCGCGCACGAGGCCGCCCGCGCCCAGCTTTATGCCGCCGTAGTAGCGCGTAACAACCACAGCCGTGCAGAACAGTTTTTTGTTTCTGATTACCTCTAAAATGGGCATACCCGCCGTGCCCGATGGCTCGCCGTCGTCCGAAAAACGCAAAAAATTGCCGACACGGTCCGCGACATAGGCGTAGCAGTTGTGCGTTGCGTCGCGGTACTTTTCCGCTATGCGGCCGACGAACGCGCGCGCCTGCTCCTCCCCCTCCACATAGCACGATGTTGTTATAAAGCGGGAACGCTCTATCACCTTTTCGGTGCAGAACTCCCCGCTTACAGACAGATATTGCTTCACTTAAAGATTACCCTTATGTGCTGTTTTTTGCCCTTGTGAATTACGTCGCCGCTTGCAACGGGCGCGTTTATATCGGTAACCTTATTTTCGCCTATGGATACGCCGCCCTGCTGAATGAGCCTGCGCGCCTCTCCGTTGGAAGAACACAGCTTTGCCGCAACCAGCACGGGAATTATTGTGGGCGTTTCCACGCTGACCTCAACTTCCGGAAGGTCGCCGCCGCCGCCGAACGCCGCGCGCGCCTGGGCCTGCGCCTTCTGCGCCTTTTCTTCGCCGTGTACAAGCTTGGTGAGTTCGAAGGCGAGAATCTCCTTCTTTTCGTTTATGCGGGAATCCTCCCACTTTTCCATATCTGCAATGCTTTCAAGCGGTATGAACGTCAGCATCTTTATGCACTTCATTACGTCCGCGTCCGCCACGTTGCGCCAATACTGGTAGAACTCGTAGGGGGTAGTCTTGTTTTCGTCCAGCCATACGGCCCCCCTCGCCGTCTTGCCCATCTTTTTGCCCTCGCTGTTCAGAAGCAGGGTTATGGTCATCGCGTAAGCGTCCTTGCCGCTCTTTTTGCGGATGAGTTCGGTGCCTGCCAGCATATTGCTCCACTGGTCGTCGCCGCCGAACTGCATATTGCAGCCGTAGTGCGAATTGAGGTAGTAGAAGTCATACGCCTGCATAATCATATAGTTGAACTCCAGGAATGAGAGCCCCTTTTCCATACGCTGTTTATAGCACTCGGCGCGCAGCATATTGTTCACGGTGAAACACGCACCGACTTCACGCAGCAACTCTACATAGTTGAGTTTGAGCAGCCAGTCCGCGTTGTTTACCATCACGGCCTTGCCCTCGCCGAACTCAATGAAGCGCTCCATCTGCTTTTTGAAGCACTCGCAGTTGCGGGCTATCGTCTCTTCCGTCATCATTGTGCGCATATCCGTTCTGCCCGAAGGGTCGCCGATATGTCCCGTGCCCCCGCCAACCAGAACTACGGGCCTGTTGCCCGCCATCTGAAGCCTTTTCATAAGGCAGAGCGCCATAAAGTGCCCCACGTGAAGACTGTCCGCAGTGGGGTCAAAGCCGATATAAAAACGCGCGCCGCCCCCGTTTATAAGCTCACGGATTTCCGCCTCGTCTGTGACCTGAGCGATGAGGCCGCGCTCTTTGAGTTCTTCGTAGATGCCCATATAAAAATTATCCTCTTTAACGTTTATATTTATTTTAACATTGAGCGCAAAAAATTGCAATAAAAAAGCGGCTTACCCTGCAGGTAAAACCGCCTTCTTCTTACGCAGAAGAGTACGCCGTGGCTTCAGTCGGTGTAAAAATCATCTTTGTTCAGCTTTTCGCGCGCCTTTTCTATGGCACGCTTTTCAATGCGCGATATGTAAGAGCGCGAAATACCCAGCTTTTTTGCAACCTCCCTCTGCGGCACGGGACAGCCGTCCTCCAGTCCGTAGCGCATAGAAATTATGGCAAATTCCCTCTCGGAGAGAATTTCAGAGAGCAGCTTTACAAACTTTTCACGCTGAATGGACTTTTCCACCTGAGCAAACACGCTGTCCTCTTTCTCCGCAAGGAGGTCTATAAGCGTAAGCTCGTTGCCGTCCTTATCTACGCCGACTGGCTCTGAAAGAGAAAGATTGTTCTTGTGCTTCTTGCCCGTGCGTATGAGCATAAGAATCTCGTTTTCAATACAGCGCGCCGTGTATGTGGCAAGCTGGGTGCCCTTGCCCTCGCGATAGGTGTTTATGGCCTTAATAAGCCCGATAGAGCCGACGGATAAAAGGTCATCTGTTTCCGCCACGCCGCTGTACTTTTTTGCAATATGCGCAACCAGCCGCATATTGTGCTTTATGAGCAATTCCCGCGCCGCGGCGTCGCCCGAACGGGCAAGTTCAAGGTACTTTTTTTCATCTTCAGGGGAAAGCGGCTTGGGGAAAGACCCCTTTCCGCCCTGCACCACTCCCGTAAATAGGAATATTTTGCCGAACAGCAGGCTCAAAAAATCAAGGAACATAAGCCCTCCTTCACAGGTTAGCTTATGCCCCTTACAGGTTGTACTATTACCTTTTTAAAACAAACAGCTATTCACACGCAAGCCGTAAAAAATTATATCTCTTTTTTGCCATATCAATCAGTAAACAATCTTTTTAAAACACCGCCTTCCAAATCACTGATACAATATAAATCTTCCATAACATCAAAGACCTCTTCAAGATTATGTCTTGCAGACTTCCATCCGGAACCATCGGTAAACCAAACAAACTTAAACCCGGTTATTTCTTTTGATTCCAGTGCGAGATTTTTATAGCTCCTTGCCGTCTCATTTAGCTTAGAACCTGAACTTGAATAAAAATTAGTTTCAATGGCATAAACGGTGTTATTCTTTTTTACGACAAAATCAAACCGCTTTTCAGTCTTCCCTGTATTGGATATACTCGATAAATCCAATCCCCACCGCTCTTGAATATCGGAAATATACATTTCCTTAAAGTATGTGTTCCCCTTTATAAGCCCTTCTTTTATAAGAAAACTCTCCACAAGATCTTCCATAAGATGTCCGCCGCGGTTTTTTC
>CBCPNE010000160.1:0-3902 GCA_965120435.1 uncultured Clostridia bacterium | reverse complement strand
AAGCTGAAAGGTGTGCATATCCGTTAAAAGTCCATTAATAAATTTTATTTATCAATTATAATAAAAATTTAATTAACAGTCAAGCCGTTTTCGGTTATAATATGTTGGTGACTATGCAAAAGGAGGCAATATGGTAAAAAAGTTACTAAAAAGCGTCCGCGACTGTAAGCGGCCCACAATAGCGGCTATGATTACCGTAATTATAGAGGTTATCGCCGAAACGATTATCCCCTTTCTTACGGCCAAAATTATAGACGACGGCATAAACGACGGCAATATGTCCGTGATTATTGAATTCGGAATATATATGCTGGCGTGCGTTATTGTGGCGCTTGTCACGGGCGTACTGGCAGGCGTGTATTCGGCCGACGCGGCTGGAGGATACGCAAGAAATCTGCGCAAGGACCTGTATCACAAGATTCAGGGATTTTCCTTTGCCAACATAGACAAGTTTTCCACAGCCGGCCTTGTGACGAGGCTGACTACGGACGTGACCAACGTGCAGAACGCATATATGATGGTGATAAGGGTGGCGGTGCGCGCGCCCATCACGATAATCTGCTCGCTGGCGGTGTCGTTCGCTATAAGCTGGAAGCTTGCGCTCATCTTCCTCGTGGCGGTGCCCGTACTCGGCGGAGCGCTGTACCTGCTCGTCCGCCTTGCCCACCCCATATTCGACAGGGTGTTCAGGGTGTACGACAAGCTCAACGGCGTGGTGCAGGAGAACGTAAGCGGTATCCGCGTCGTCAAGTCGTTTGTGCGTGAGGAACACGAAAAGGAGAAGTTTGCAAAGGTATCTTCCGACCTGTACAACAAGTTCAGGAAGGCGGAGGGATATATGGCCCTCAATATGCCCGTCCTCAGACTGGTTATATACATATGTATGGTAGTCGTGTTCGGTTGGGGTGCGAGCATAATAGTTAATTCAAGCAGCACGGAACTGTCCATAGGCCAACTGACGATGCTTTTCAGCTATGCGATGGGTATTCTGACCAGCCTTATGACCCTTTCTATGGTGCTTGTAATGATAACCATAGCGCAGAGTTCCGGCAGGAGAATAATAGAGGTGCTGGATGAAGAGAGCACTATAGAAAATCCCGCCGACCCCGTTATGGAGGTTGCGGACGGTTCCGTAGAGTTCAACGGCGTAGACTTCAGCTATTCCGGCAAAGAGGACGCGCTTGCGCTCAGCGGTATGAACATAAAGATACCTTCCGGCGCGACCGTTGGCGTAATAGGCAGCACGGGCAGCGGCAAGACGTCCTTTATTTCGCTCATACCCAGGCTGTACGATACAACAAACGGCAGCGTAAAGGTGGGCGGCGTGGACGTGCGCGACTACGATATGGAGGTGTTGCGCGACAAGGTTTCCGTGGTGCTTCAGAAGAACGAGCTGTTCTCCGGCACCATAGCCGAAAACCTGCGCTGGGGCGATGAGAACGCCACCGACGAAGAGATTGTGCACGCCTGCAAGCTGGCCCAGGCGGACGAATTCATTCAGGGCTTCCCCGACAAGTACTCCACCCATATAGAGCAGGGCGGTACAAACGTTTCGGGCGGACAGAAGCAGAGGCTGTGCATAGCCCGCGCGCTTTTAAAGAAGCCTAAAATTCTCATACTCGACGACTCCACGTCGGCGGTTGACACCAAGACCGACGCCCTTATAAGGAAGGCCTTCCGCGAGGAACTGCCCGATACCACAAAGATAATCATAGCGCAGAGGATAACTTCTGTTGAGGACGCGGATATGATTATCGTGCTGGACGGCGGAAAAATCAACGGCGTAGGCACGCACGAAGAACTGCTTGCGGGTAATGAAATTTACCGCGACGTTTATATGTCGCAGCAGAAGGGAGGGCAGGAAAGTGAGTAATAAAAATACCGCAAAAAGACGCTTCAGCGGCGCCACGGTAAAGCGCCTTATGAAGTATATAGTCGTGCACAACAAGGGTATGTTCGCCATCTCCTGCCTGTGCATCGTCATTGCCTGCGTGGCGGACGTGAGCGGCTCTATCTTCATACAGAATATTATAGACGAGATAACCACGCTGATTGGCAGCCAGAGTGAGGACCTGACGGAGATACTGAAGTTCATCATAATGATGGCGGCCGTATATGTAATCGGCGTAATCTGCACCTATGTGTACAGCAAGCTGATGGTGTATGTATCCCAGCGCAGCCTGAAGGACATAAGGGACGATATGTTCAACCATATGCAGTCCCTGCCCATAAGGTACTTCGACACAAACACCCACGGCGACATAATGAGCCACTACACCAACGATACGGATACGCTCAGGCAGTTCATATCGCAGGTGTTGCCGCAGGTATTCTCCTGTGCGCTTACGGTAATTGCGTCGTTCTGCATAATGCTGTACTACAGCTGGCTGCTTTCGCTGGTGGTGGTAGTTGTAACGGTGGTCGTGTTGTTGCTCACCGGGTATATATCCAAGCGCAGCACGCACTACTTCGTCCGTCAGCAGTCCTCGCTTGCCAAAGTAAACGGCTATATAGAGGAGATGTTCAACGGGCAGAAGGTAATAAAGGTGTTCTGCCACGAGCAGAAGTCTGAACAGGGCTTTGACGAAAACAACGACAACCTGTATGAGGACACGAGGCGCGCCAACAGGTTCGGCAACGTACTTATGCCCCTTCTCAACCAGATAGGCAACCTGCAGTACGTCATTCTCGCCGTAATAGGCGGCGCAATGGTGATAAGCGGCTGGAATATCGGCGGGGCGGCCATTGAGGTTGGCACCGTGGTGGCGTTCCTTTCGCTTTCAAAGTCGTTCTCTATGCCCATACAGCAGATTTCAAACCAGATAAGTATGATTTCTATGGCGCTCGCGGGTGCAGACCGTATCTTCAGGCTGATAGACCAGAAGCCCGAAGTCGACGACGGATACGTCACGCTCGTAAATGCCGAAATTGACGAAGAAGGCAACATAACCGAGTGCGAACGGCGCACGGGCAAGTATGCGTGGAAGCACCCCCATCACGACGGCACTCTCACCTACACGCAGCTGAAGGGAGAGGTCAGAATGTTTGACGTGGACTTCGGCTATACTCCTGAAAAGCTTGTGCTTCACGACGTGACGGTGTACGCCGAGCCCGGACAGAAGGTCGCCTTCGTCGGTGCGACGGGCGCGGGCAAGACCACAATAACCAATCTTATAAACCGTTTCTACGATATTGCCGACGGCAAGATACGCTATGACGGTATAAATATAAATAAGATTAAGAAGGCCGACCTCCGCCGTTCGCTGGGCATAGTTCTGCAGGATACCTTCCTGTTTACCGGCACGGTGATGGAGAATATAAGATACGGCAGGCTGGACGCCACGGACGAGGAGTGCATAGCGGCGGCAAAGCTGGCCAACGCGGACGACTTCATAAGCAGGCTGCCGGACGGCTACAACACTATGCTGTACGGCGCGGGCGCGGGACTTTCGCAGGGTCAGAGGCAGCTCATAGCCATAGCGCGCGCGGCTGTGGCAGACCCTCCCGCAATGATTCTGGACGAGGCGACTTCCTCCATAGACACCCGCACGGAAAAAATGGTGCAGGCGGGTATGGACAGTCTTATGGACGGCAGGACTACCTTCGTAATAGCTCACAGGCTTTCCACCATACAGAACTCAGACGTGATAATGGTACTTGACCACGGCAGAATAATAGAGCGCGGCAACCATGACAGGCTCATTGAAAAGCATGGCGTGTACTACCAGCTCTATACGGGCGCGTTCGAGCTTGAGTGAGATTGCTGTGTTGTGTGTATGAGTAATCGGCCCGCTTGGCGGGCGGAGAAATGGCGGCGGGCGGGATGCGTCCGCCCCTCCTTTTCTTTAAAAAACGCTTTAAACGTCCCCAAAAAAACGACCCACTCACCAAAAACTATTGCC
>CBCPNE010000159.1:0-5200 GCA_965120435.1 uncultured Clostridia bacterium | reverse complement strand
ACGGCAGCGGAGTGAAAAACTTCGAATCCGTGCCGCTTACAGCCTGCCGCAGACTTGTCAGACTACAGGCCAACAGCGCGGCGGACGGACTGAAACTGCTTTCTGAAAACGACGGGGCTCTTGCGGAACTCACGCTAAACCTTGACAGCCCGCTCTCGCCTTCAGAGATTTCCTCTCTCAGGGAGTGTTCAAACCTGTATTCATTGAAGATGTCGGTACAGTCCGAAGTGCAGGCGGAGGCCTCCACAGAGGCCGACAAGTCCGCCTCGCAGCTCTTTTCCGACTACTACACATCGCGGTTCGGTTCGCCCGCGCCGCAGGAATTGCTTGAACTCTTTCTGTCGCTTACGGAGGAAGAATGAAGCCTGTCAATCTGCAATTTAAGGGACTCAACAGCTTTTCTGAAAAGACGGAAATAGATTTTACTCCGTTGCTGCAAAGCGGAATCTTCGGAATATTCGGTGAGACCGGAAGCGGTAAAAGCACAATACTCGATGCCATAAATTTTGCGCTGTACGGCGACATAGAGCGCAATCCCGATAAAATAGATAAAATCAATTTCAGGTGCGACGAACTCAGCGTCCGTTTTATCTTTGATATTTTTTCTGACGGTACGCGCAGAACTTACATTGTAGAGCGCAGCATAAAGAGAAAGAGTGAAATTCACAAAGCTATGCTCTATGAAGTCAGGGCGGACGGCTCGTCCGTTGCCGTTGCAGACAACGTCAAGGGCGTGAATGACCGTATAACCGAAATTATAGGCATAAACAAAGAGGATTTCAGAAAGTGCATAGCTCTCCCGCAGGGGGAGTTTGCGCAATTCGTGGATTCTGCTCCCGCTGAAAGGATAGCGCTTATAGAGAGGTTGTTTTCTTTGCAGAAATTCGGTACTGCTCTGAAGGAAAAACTCTCGCGCAGGGAAAAGCAGACCGAGGGCGACTACAATAAGCTGGAAGGCAAACTGTCGGCATTTGCAGACGATACTGAAGAAAAGCTTGCTCAATTGAAGACGGCAGCGGATAAACTTCAAAGGGACGCCGAGGCGTACAAAACTGCCGCAGAGAAAGCGGCCGCCGACTATACGGCCAAGAGCAAGGCGCTTGAAGAAAAGCTCGCCTGCGTCAGGGCGCGCGCCGAACTTGAAAAACTTGAACAACAAAGGCCGCGCTATGACGAACTTAAGGCAGTTCTGCCTGCGCTTCCGTTCTGTGAGAGGATGCTTGAAAGCCAAAGAAATGCGGCCGCATTTGAAGAAAAGCTTGCGCGGGCGGAGGAGCAGGGTAAAAAGCTTGCAGGACAGATTGAAGAGTTCAGGGCTAAGGCAAGAACACTTGAAAAGGAAGTTCTTGAAGCAGATTTTGACGGCGCCGTGGAGAGAGTTCAGCAGACTTTGGGCAGAATGGAGAGTTTGCTTGCAGTCGTCACCGCGCTTGATAAGGACAATGCCGAACTTGAAGCGTGCCGTGCTGAATACGCAAAGGAAAAAAGAGTATATTCAGAGAGAGAAGAGGCGTACAGAACCGTGCAGAACGGGCTTGAAGCCGCGAAGCTCAAGCTATCCTCCATACCTGAACAGGATACCGAGGAATACCTCCGTAAGGAGTTTAGGGGCGGCATTTTAAAGGACGAATACGCCAGGAGTCTGAACTATTTCAAGGAACTGCAGGACAGCATTAAAATATTTGACGACGGCTCCGCATTATATAAATATATATATGACGAACTTGGCAGAAGGGCAGCGGAATATCAATCGCTTATTCTCACGGTCAAGGACGCAAAACTCAACGCATTTGAGGAACTCGAAAAGTTTTTGCAGACCGTCAAAGCGCGCCGCACAGCCGAAAATATGGTGACCGAGCTTGCTTCAAAGTTGAAAAATGCAGAAATTTTACTTTCAAACAGCAGTGAAAAACTTGTTAACCTGAAAAAGAATGGGGAAAAACTTAAGGAGAGAGCTGCTGCGCATGCCGAAAGTCTGAAAGAGGTTTTCGGACGGGAGTGTACAGATTATCCGGCCGCCGTAAAGCGTACCCGAGCAGAACTTGAGGAACTGAAGCGGCGCAAAAAGCTTCTTGCAGATAAGATTGAGAACATAAACGCAAGCATAACCGATTATTCAGGCAGATACGCCGCGATTCAGGCGGAGGAAAGGAGCCTACGCTCCCAGCTTGAAAGTGCGCGTCTGTCAGTTGATGAAAATGTGCGCAAAGCAGGGCTTACTGAAGTTGCGCAATGTGACAGTCTGCTTAAAAAATACGATAGCCACGCAAAGGCGCTTGATGAGTACAATCAATTTATTAAGGCTTATTCGGCTGCCGAAAGCGAGGTGAAGCGGCGCGAGGGTGCTGTCGGCGGGTCTGACATCACAGAGGAAGCCGTTTCGCAGAGTCTTGCGGTTAAAATAAATGCCGAAAGGGAATATTCCCGCATTTCAGGCGAGCTTGCCGTGAGCATAAGCAATGCAAAGGCGCTTGAAACACGGCTTGCGGAAAAGCGCGAGGCAGAAAAGCAGTTCTCTGAAGTTTCGCACCGCCGCGACCTTCTTGGCAAACTGAGAAGTCTATTGCGCGACAACAAGTTTATGGAGTATATCGCAAACGGCCATCTTGTAAACATAGCCCGCACGGCTTCTAAAACTCTTGTTGAGCTGACTGACGGAAGATACTTCCTTGAGTACTGTGAAAATAACTTCTATGTCGGGGACAACTACAACGGCGGCGAACGCCGCAAGGTGAGGACGCTGTCGGGCGGAGAAACATTCCTTGTGTCGCTGTCCCTTGCTCTCGCGCTCGGCTCTACGATATGCAACCGTTCGCTCAAATCTATAGAGTTTTTCTTTTTGGACGAAGGGTTCGGCACGCTTGACGGCGACCTGATAGAGACGGTGTTAGGAGCGCTTGAAAAACTCAAAAGCGCAAACTTCTGCATTGGACTGATAAGCCACGTGGAAGAATTGAAACATAGAATTACAAGTAAAATATTAGTAAGTAAAGCGACTGAAAGCCACGGCTCTACAATAAAAATCAGTTGCTGAGGAGTAAATTTGTCAAATATACTTACCCCCGTATCGCTTTGGAAAAACTTTGACGACAGTCTTGACGTCAACGCTTCTGTTCTGTCCGAAAAGGCCGAGGACGGCGTCAGAATACAGTATATAAATTTCTTTGGCAGACAGACTGCTGTCGGCCGCGTAAAAATTTATGCGGCTTATGCCTGCAGCATAAGTTCTCCGTCGGACGACGCCGTGATACTTCTTTCTGACAGTAACAGCGGAATAGACGAAGAGCTGATAAAGTTTTTTGTAATGCACGGGTACAGCGTGCTTATGCCCGATTACCGCGGAAGGAGCGAGGGGTGCGAACAGTACACCGTCTATCCGGAAGACGTGGCTTATGCCAACGCTGACGAAAGAGGACGGTATAAAGATTTTGTGGATGACGACGCTTCCCGCACTTGCTGGTATGAGTGGGTAGCCGTAGCGCGCTATGCGTACAACTTTCTCACCCGCCGCGGCGATATATCAAAAGTGGGTGCCGTGGGCATAAGGGACGGTGGAGAGATTGCGTGGAAGCTTGCGGCCACCGTAAATCTTGCCTGTATGGTCACCGTCTGCGCGGCAGGCTGGAAGACATACAGCGGTTACAACAAGTTCGGGGCTGCAGAGCCGTCGCTCGACGATGAGAGATACCGTTTTATCGCAGGTATAGATTCACAGGCATATGCGCCGTTTGTAAAGTGTCCTGTGCTGATGCTGTGCGGCACCAATGATGAAAGATTTGACTATGACAGGGCATACGACACATATTCGCGCATTAATGAACAGTTTATAGGGGGAAGTGTGATTTCCTATTCCGTGCACTGCAACGGGTGCATAGACGTGGAGGGCACTAAAGATATGTTTCTCTTCCTTGATAAGTATGTAAAGGAAAGACTTGTCTTTTTGCCCAAGCCCGCAGAAATCACAGTTACAGTTGACGGGGAACATAACCTTGTGGCCCGCGCGGAATTTGACGAACACGGCGTACCTGAAGAGTACGGTATGTATATGGCCGAAGATTGCCTTGACCCGTCAACACGCGAATGGTCGCTCGCCAAATACAAGGGCGGAGAGGAAAATGTGCGTGAATTTTACCTTGACATATATGAAAAGACTTCCGTAGTGTTTGCATTCTGCTATGCAAAGTACACAAACGGATTCACCGTATGGTCAAGAATGGCTGTAAAGAAGGTAAGCGGCAAGTTTAAAAATATGCGCAAAAAGTGCAGGGTTATATATTCTGCCAAAAACGGCGCAGACAGTTTCTCTATAGCAGACCGCACTTTTGCCCTCGGCGAGGCGTTCTTAACTAGCGATGCGGTGCTTCCGCAGGTTGTGGAAAAGAATAACGGGCTCAAGGGTATCTATTCTGTATGCGGACTTATGACGTTCAAACTCAGCAACCCGTGTTTTGCACCCTCTGACGACAGCATTCTGAAGTTGGATATTTTCTGCGATAATCCTGCGTCAGTCGTATTCGGTATGAATGACCTTGACGGCGGCGATACTTATACCGCGGAATACTATTGCGCGGGCGGCGTATGGCAGTCGATACTGCTTGAAAGCAATAATTTCAAGAGTGCGCAGGGTATGCATATACCCGACTTCTGCCGCAGATTAAAATTTACCGTTGTCTGCGAAGAGCAGTACGCAGTCAACAATATTATGTGGCTTTAACAGATGGAAGATAGGCTTTTAGGCAAAAAGAAATATGTCCTGTACAAGGACCCGTTTCTGATAGTTTTAATAGTTCTTGTTTTGCTTTTGTTGCTGAGGATAGGCTTCCTGTCGCGCTATTGCCTCATATATGTTGTGGGAGATTCAATGTTGCCCACGCTGACGGGGGCATCCAAAGACGGAGTTTCGGGGGGCGACTATCTGTATGCAGACACATATGCACAGCCTGAACACGGGGATATAGTGGCGGCCTACGTCACAAGGGACGACGGTACGCAGGACCTGCTTATAAAACGGGTAGTGGCCTGCGGCGGCGATACAATCAGAATGGAATACGGCGTTGTGTATATTATGTACGCTGGCACCGATTATTATGAAGTTCTTGAAGAGGACTATGTAGCGCAGGAAAACAACATGAAGCAGGATTCTTTTGAGCCCGTCAGCGTGCCTGAAGGTTATTACTTTCTTCTTGGCGACAACCGCGAC
>CBCPNE010000158.1:0-2896 GCA_965120435.1 uncultured Clostridia bacterium | reverse complement strand
GGTCTGAACGCCCGCCTTCAACTCGTCTTTAAGGCGCATAGACACAATCTTTTCCTTCTCTTCCCTGCTGACATCTTCGCCGAGCTGCTCGTCGCACTGGCGCATATACTTTTCCTTGGTGCGGCGCAGGTACTTGCCCAGGTGCGCCATATTTACCGACTGTCCGCCGTACTGCGAGGAGGCCACGGAAGCAATTATCTGAGTAACCACCGTGCAAGCAACCTGAAAAGACTTGGGACTTTCAATCATTTTACCGTTCATAACGGTGCCGTTTTCAAGCATATCCTCTAAATTTATGAGGCAGCAGTTGAATATGGGCTGAAGGAAATAGTCCGCGTCGTGGAAGTGTATTGCCCCCTCGTCGTGCGCCTTGGAGATATATTCGGGCAGGAGTATCCTGCGGGTAAGGTCCTTGGAAACTTCGCCCGCAATGAGATCGCGCTGGGTAGAAGCCGTGCGAGCGTTCTTGTTGGAGTTCTCCTCCATAACGTCCTTGTTGGCGTTGCGTATGAGCGACAGTATGCTCTCGTCCGTGGTGTTGGCCTTTCTTACAAGCGCCCTTTCGTAACGGTAGAGAATGTATGACTTCATAAGCTGATACTTCTGAAGTTCCATCAGCTTCTCCTCCACCATATCCTGAATGTCCTCCACCAGAAGACGGGGTCTGTGGCGGGAAGATATGTCGTCCACTATGGCGGTAATCTGCGCGTCGGTTATTCTGTCCTCAAAGTCAACGGATTCGTTGGCCTTCTGAATGGCAGTAAAAATCTTACTCCCGTCAAAATCGGTAGTGCTTCCGTCTCTTTTGATAACTTTCATAAATCTCCTCCTTAAAGCGCGGGGTCGTTTCCGTTCCGCACTTATCGTAAGCGCCCGCCCTGAGGCGGGCACAGCGGAATTTTCGATATACGACTGTATTATACAATAGATATAGTGGCTTGTCAACTTTGTAAACACTATCTCTAGTATTCAAAATTTTTCTAGTAAGTATCAGCCCCGCTATCGGAGCCGTGCGCTCATTCAAGTGTAACGTGTATAAGTATAAAATCCATATTGTGCAATGTCAAGCGCGTAAACACAATATGTAGTATGTTATTTTCTTTCAAACTCCATACTCGGCAAAATCCGCCTTTTAAGCCGCAAAAGCCGCATTTCAGGCGATTTAAGAACATTGTTGAAAACTTTTCACAAATTAACACACCTCAGGCGCGGCTTTAGCCCCACAAAGAATAAGCGGCGGATGATTACCGCCGCTTACCGGATAAATGAATTTAAAAGTCCCTGCGGCCGATAAGCACGTCCACAGAGATTTCAAAGAAGTCTGCAAGCGCCCACAGGTTGGAAAGCGTCGGTTCCATATTTCCGCTCTCCCACTCGCTTACAGCCTGTTGTGTGACCCCCACCGCCTTTGCAAGCGCCGCCTGCGAAATTCTGCGCTCCGCGCGAAGCGCCCTGAGATTGCTCCCGAATACATTTTCCATACTACTTATTTTTACAAGTAAAATTGTAGATTATGTTGACTTACAATTATACTTGTGATAAAAAGCGGAGGCAGCTACATAAGCGATGACGGCGGCAGAACAGTGAGAAAAGATTAAAAATTTAACCTATTAATACCCTGCGCGCCGTGCAAACTCACGGCGCGCAGGCATTTTATTCTGAAATTTTTTTGAATTTTCCTTACAGATAATTTTTGAGGGCGGTTATGTCCAGCGACCAATCGGGCACGCGGTTGCGGCGGCGGTGAGCCTCGTTTGCCTCGCCCAGGGCGCGGCGGTATTCGGCATAGGTGCAGCCGTTCACCTTCATAAAATGGTCCTCGGCGGCGCGCGCGTCGCCCTTTAACTGCGTTCTGCCGATATGTATCACGGCGTGACAGGCAGGACACACCGCCACTATCGCTGAAAGCCGCTGCACGGCGCGCTCTCCATCGTACTCCCACCGCTCGTGCGCCTCTAACCGCGCGGAGGGCTCGCCGCATATCCGGCACCTGCCTCCCGCGGCCGAACACACCTTTTTGCTGACCGCATACCACTGCTGTCTTGTGAGAATACTGCGCAGATTGGAATACCAGCAGCTGTCGGGCACAAGTTCAAAGTTGAGTTTATAGTCCATAAAAAGCCCCCCGAATGTAAGTAGTTTTTAAAAATACGCGCATATATGCCCGAATTAATATCGGTTATGCCGACGGCTGCCACGTCCTCCTCGCGTACTCCCGCGCCGTCCGACGTCTATGGTCTGCACGGAGGAAAAGAACAGCTCTTCGGGGTAGCGTTCAACACGACCCGCGGCAAATCTGCGGAATCCTCCCACAGGAACAGACGGGCGAGCCGTCCCTTTAATACAGCACGGCGCGCGTGCCTGTTGTGCCGTTCGTATAAAGTATGCGAAAGCAGACTTTTACTGCTCGTCACCTTATGTAACAGATAAAGTTATCCTTTCGGGGCTTGGCCTGGCGCACTTCGTCGGCATAGCCGACTATGCAGTTGCCTATTCCCTCGTAGTCACCCTCTATGCCGAGTTCTTTCAGAATCGCCTTGCCATCTTCGCTTTCAAACGTTTCCTTTGCACGGTGTACCCAGCAGCTGCCCAGGCCGAGCGAGTGCGCGGCGTTGAGCATATTGCCCATCACCAGCGAACCGTCGTACAGATACGTGCCGGCCGCCCTGTCCGCAAGCACCGTAAGCACGGCGGGCGCGCCGTAAAACGGGTCGCTCCCCTCCCTGCCCATTATCTTTGCGTTAATGGCCGAAAGCTTGTCGCGCAGAGTTTTATCTGTTACGGCAAGAATTATACACGGCTGTCTGCCCATACCGCTTGCCGCATAAGTGCCTGCTTCGGCAATCTGCTCAATCAGCTCTTCGGGGACGGGGTCGGGCCTGTACTTCTTTATGCT
>CBCPNE010000157.1:0-7173 GCA_965120435.1 uncultured Clostridia bacterium | reverse complement strand
GCGGTTACTGCGGCAAGCTTTTCCGCCTGCACGGAGGAGGACGCTGACTACTATATCTATATGCCCGACGGCGCGCCCGCGCTCTCTATGGCAATGCTCCTCTCTGAAGATATGGGCTTCGGCGGCAACGTGTATTACGAGGTGGTGGATTCAAGCACCATTCAGACGTATGTCACAGGCAACGACCCCCAAGCCGACGTATGTATTCTCCCCATAAACCAGGCGGCGCAGCTTCTGGGCAGCGGCGATACCTACCAAATGCTCGGCACGGTCACCCACGGCAATCTGTACCTTCTCTCCAAGAAGACGGAATACAGCGGAACTGCAATCACTACGGAAAATCTCTCCTCGCTCGTAGGCAAGTCTGTGGGCGTTATCAACCTTGCGGCTGTGCCCGGCCTTACCTTCAGGACCATACTCAAAAACGCGGGCATTGAATATGTTGAGGTAACTTCTACGGATGGAGAGGTTGCAGATAAAGTCAATCTGTATGCCCTTTCGGCGGCTTCCGATGTGGGCGGCACCGACTACGACTACTACGTTCTGGCAGAGCCTGCGGCAACCACAATGACAAGCAGGCTTGAAGCGCTCCAATTTGTGGGCAGCCTTCAGGAGCTGTATGGGTCGGATAACGGCTATCCCCAGGCGGTAATGGTGGCAAAGACCTCTGTAATAGAAGACGACCCTCAGTTTATCACGGATTTGATAGCCGCCGTCACGGTCAATTCATTGTGGCTTGAGGTTGCCGACGTTACCACCATAGTGGAGGCGGTTACTTCCCACCTAACCGAGGGTATGTCCGCAACCTTTACGGCCGATAATCTCAACGCTACCGTAATTGAAAACTGCGCAATAAACTTTGTCTCCGCGGCAGAGTGCAGGGAAGAGGTGCTTGACTTCCTTGAGCAATATTCTGCGGCGTCGGGTGTAGACTATTCTTCTTATGTGTCGGATGCATTCTTCTACGGATATGCGGCCTGATGACTTGCGGTTAATCAGTGAAAAAGAAAATTTCAGATAAAACATTCAACTTAATATTCACCCTGACGGCGCTGGTGCTTATGTGGGTAATCTGGGTGATTGCTTACTTTGCCGAGGGCAACGAATACGTCATTCCGTCCTTCGGCGACGCGATGAAGGAGGCGTGGGAACTCCTCGGCGGGGCGGTGTTCTGGCGCGCGTTCGTAAACACGCTGCTGCGCACGTTGGAGGCCTTTGCACTGTCCTTCGTGCTGGCGGCGGCTCTGTCCGCCCTTTCAGAGGCGTGCAGGTCGTTCGGCGCGATATTCCGCCCCCTTGTGGCCGTTCTGCGCACAATCCCCACAATGGCGATAATACTCATTCTGTTGCTCTGGACTACGCCGCTTGCCGCGCCCGTTATCGTGGCTTTTCTTGTCACCTTTCCGCTCGTCTACGCGCAGTTTTCCGCGGCGTTCGCCGGCGTGGACAGGAAGCTCCTTGAAATGGCAAAGCTGTACGGCGTTCCGCGCAGCAGGCGGCTCTTTAAGATTTACGTGCCCGCCGTGCTGCCCAACATACTTTCCCAGGCGGGGGCGGCCTTTTCGCTCACGCTGAAGATTATGGTGTCGGCAGAGGTGATGGCGCGCACGTACAGGAGCATAGGCGGGCTTATGCAGGATGCCCGCAACTATCTTGAAATACCTGAACTTTTCGCGCTTACCGTATTGACGGTAGTCGCGGGCGGGCTTCTGGAGTGGGCTCTCGGCAAACTTACGCTGCTTACGCGTAAGTGGACGTGCGGCAGTCAGCCGCAAATGGCGCGCGCGGCAGGCGGTAGCGCCGTCGGCAGGCGGGTGTGCAGGTACTGCGGCAGGGAGCGCGGCCTTGCGCGCGTTAAGCGCATAAAGTACTCCCGCGGGAGGCGGCCGTGATACAGTTTAAAAATGTAACCAAAAAGTACGGACGGCTTACCGTCTATTCGGGCTTTTCCTTTGAAATAGAGGAGGGGGAGATTACCTGCATACTCGGCGAAAGCGGAAGCGGCAAGACTACCCTTTTGAATATGCTTGCAGGGCTTACCGACTATTCCGGCGAAATCACGCCCGCGGTAAAATGCTCCTATGTATTCCAGGAGCCGCGGCTCGTGCCCAATCTCACCGTTCGCGGCAACCTTAAGCTCGTCTGCCGCGACGAAGATAAAATTTCGCGTATGCTTGCGGCGGTGGAACTTACGGAAAAAGCGAAGGCCTATCCCGTAACTCTTTCTGGCGGGCAGGCGCAGCGCGTTTCGCTGGCGCGCGCCTTCCTGTATCCGTCCCGCGCCATACTTATGGACGAGCCGTTCTCCTCGCTCGATTTGAGACTCAAGCTCAAAATATCAGGGCTTTTCCTCGATTTGTGGCAAAGGGAGAGGCGCACCGCCCTCTTCGTCACGCACGACGTAGACGAGGCGCTTATGCTTGCAAACAGGATAGTCGTGCTCAGGGGCGGCGCTGTGTGCGGAGATTTCCGTCCCGCGGGGCAGCCGTGCGCCGATTTGTTTGAGCGCAGCGGTATGCGCGAAGAACTGCTGAAAACCATAATAGAAAACTGAAATAAGCTTATTGACAATTTGCGCGCCGCCGCCTGAAATTTCCGGGCGGCGGCGCTTTTGCATACGCGCTTAAAAAAATTGTAAAAAACCGCGTTCAAACGTTTTCCTTTTGCCAATATCTTGTGGTATAATCTAATAGGACTTTCAATATAGTGTTGTGCGGCAATTTCAGTCCGCTTACGCCGCTATAAAGAACGTGAATCCCGATTTGAACGCAATATAAAAGAAGTAGACGTTGAGTACGGCTATTACGGGTATCAGCACCATAAGCGTAAGGTTTTTTAGTCTGAACCGCATTGCGAACATACTCGCATATACGCCTATCGCTCCGCCCAATATTGCGGTGAGTATAATCTTTCCGTCGCCGCGGTGCGGCTTTGTTTCGTCGTTTTCTTCGTCGCGCTGCGACTTGATAAGCATTACGGCGTAAAAGTTCACGGCAAGAATATACACTATTACCAGAATATAGAGCAGTACCATACTTTAAGTATGGCGCAAAACGCATTTGTTATTACAGGAGAAGTTCTTATTATGCCTAAAGTTGCCGTTGTTATGGGTTCAAAATCTGATTTTTCCGTGGTAAAGCCCGCGGTAAAGGTACTCAAAGATTTCGGGGTGGAAACGGAAGTGCGGGTAATTTCGGCGCACCGCACCCCTGAGGAGGCGCACGATTTTGCAAGCGGCGCAAAGGAGCGCGGCACAGAGGTGATAATCTGCGCGGCAGGCAAGGCGGCTCACCTTGGCGGCGTTATGGCGGCATACACAACGCTGCCCGTTATAGGTCTGCCCGTAAAGACGGATATGATGGGCGGGCTGGACAGCCTTTTATCCATAGTCCAGATGCCCTCCGGCATACCCGTTGCCACGGTGGGGGTAAACGGCGGAGAAAACGCGGGGCTCCTCGCCCTTCAGATACTCGGCGTGAAGTACCCCGATATTGCGGACAGACTTTCAGCATACAAAAAATCTATGAAGGACAAGATTGCCGCGGACGACAAGGCTCTTCAGTCCGAACTTTCAGATATGTAAAACATACCCGCAGTGCGCCTGCGGGTATTTAAGTTAAAAAATGCCGTCCTTGCGGCGGCTTCGGCGCAAAATTCAGGATAAATTTTCCGCGACGGTTCTGTGCGGATTAGATATAAGGAGAAAATTTTTTATGGAAAAGAAAGAGCAGCTTTACGAAGGCAAGGCAAAAAAGGTTTACGCCACCGAAAATCCCGACTATGTAATCGTGTCGTACAAGGACGACGCTACGGCGTTCAACGGCCAGAAGAAGGGTACAATCGTCGGCAAGGGCGTAATCAACAACAAGATGAGCAATATGCTTATGGCTATGCTTGAAAAGAAGGGCATACCCACTCATTTTGTGGAACAGCTTTCGGACAGGGATACCGTCGTAAAGAAGGTGCAGATAGTTCCGCTTGAAGTTATAATCCGCAACGTTGCGGCGGGCAGCTTTTCAAAGCGTTACGGAGTGAAGGAGGGAACAAAGCTCTCCGTACCCACCATAGAGTTTTCTTACAAGTGCGACGAACTTGACGACCCGCTTATAAACGACTATCACGCGCTCGCCTTGAACCTTGCTTCGGAAGAAGAGATTGCAAAGATTAAAGAACTCGCGTTCAAAGTGAACGAAGCGCTTAAAGCGTTCTTCAGACAGCTCAATATAGACCTCATCGACTTCAAGCTTGAGTTCGGCAGATTCCACGGCCAGATTATCCTTGCGGACGAAATTTCCCCCGACACCTGCCGCTTCTGGGAGGCGGACACCTGGGATACGGAAAAGCACGTCAGCCTGGATAAGGACAGGTTCCGCCGCGACCTCGGCGGGGTAGAGGACGCCTACAATGAAGTTTTCAAGCGCCTTACGGGCGAATAAATTTTCATCGGCGGACTTTTCGGTACGGTAAAAAAGAGGAACGCTTTGCAAGGCGTTCCGTTCAGCAGATTGGCGCGCGGCCTTAAAAGGCGCGGCGGCGTCCGTGTTGCAATATTCTCAGAGGAACTGAGTGTTTCAGGAGATTTATGTACGAGATTTACGAAGATAAAAACGACAGGTTTCACGACGAGTGCGGCGTGTTCGGCGTGTATTCGTCAGAAAACCGCTCGGTTGCGCATACCGTGTATTACGGGCTTTACGCCCTGCAACACAGGGGGCAGGAGAGCGGAGGCATAGCCGTTGCCTTTGCGGATAAAATTTCTTACTACAAAGGTATGGGGCTAATTCCGGACATATTTTCCGGCGGCAACCTTGAAAGGCTGCCGGAAGGCGACATTGCCATAGGCCATGTGCGCTATTCAACCACAGGCGCCAGCCAGCTGTTGAACGCGCAGCCCGTAATATTCACGGGCAAGTGCGGCAAGATGGCGCTTGCCCACAACGGCAACCTGACAAACACCAAACAGCTCCGCGACGAACTCATCGCCCAGAACGCCGTCTTTCAGACTACCATAGATTCTGAAGTTATGGCGATAATGATAAACAACCTTTCAGACGGCGACCTTTTAAAAGGAGTAAAGCTGGCCTGCCCGCGCTTTAAGGGGGCGTACGCCCTCGTTATAATGACGACGGACAAGCTAATCGCCGTGCGCGACCCCTACGGCATAAGGCCGCTCTGCATCGGCACCGCGGACGACGACGTCATTGTCGCCAGCGAAAGCTGCGCGCTTGACGCGGTCGGCGCAAATTTTCTGAGGGACGTAAAGCCGGGTGAGATAGTCGTCGTGGATTCAAACGGCATAACCTCTCACATGATGGACGATATTCCCGCCGAAAGCCGTATGTGCATATTCGAGTATGTGTATTTTGCCCGTCACGACTCCGCCATAGACGGCTGCAGCGTATATGAAGCCCGCAGGGAGGCGGGCAGACTGCTTGCAAAATATTACGGCGTGGAGGCGGACATAGTTGCGGGCGTGCCGGACAGCGCAAACGTAGCCGCAAGGGAGTACGCCTTGGAGAGCGGTATTCCGTTTGTCGAAGCCCTGGCAAAGAACAGATATGTCGGCAGAACGTTCATACAGCCTGACCAGCACCAGCGCGAAAACAGTCTGAGAGTAAAGATGAACGCTCTCCGCGCAAATATCCGCGGCAAGCGCCTGATTATAATAGACGACTCAATAGTGCGCGGCACAACCATGCGCAAGATTATAAAGATGTTGCGCGACGCAGGGGCAAGGGAGGTACATATCCGCATTTGTTCCCCCATAATAAAACACCCCTGCCACCTCGGCATAGATATTCAGACCTATTCCCAGCTCATCGGCGCGTACAAAAACGAGGAGCAGATATGCAAGAGCCTCGGCGCTGACAGCGTGCGCTATCTCTCAGTAAAGCACCTCGTGCAGTCGTGCAGAAAGTCAAATCTTAAATTCTGTCTCGGCTGTTTTACGGGAGAATATCCGTATGCTATGGATGATTATGAGACGGACAAACTGAAATTCGAATAGCTTATAACCGCACATATACTGCGCACAGCTTCGTTGCGCTGCGGCAACCCTCAGTCATTTACCTCTGTGTAAACTCCTTCGGGCTTTCCTCGCGCGCCTTGCTGTGCTTGCGTCTGTGCGGTTACCAAAACAATGCGCACAGCTTCGTTGCACTGCGGCAAGTAAAACATTCGGCAATATAAGCGCACAGCCGTTCTGCTGTGCGGACACGGGCAAAAAAATAAGACAGTAAGAGGAGTAAGTCAGATGGCAATTTCCTATAAAGACAGCGGAGTGGACGTAGAGAGAGGATACGAGGCGGTCCGCCTGATGAAGAGTCACGTTCAGTCTACATATAACCAGAACGTCCTCGGCGACATCGGCTCTTTCGGCGGATTCTATGAACTCCCCAAGGACATAAAAAACCCCGTACTCGTATCAGGTACGGACGGCGTGGGAACTAAACTCAGGTACGCCTTTATCGCCGATAAGCACGACACAATCGGCATAGACGCCGTGGCTATGTGCGTAAACGACATTGTCTGCCAGGGGGCGCGGCCGCTGTTTTTCCTCGATTACTTCGCCACGGGCAGGCTCTCGCCAGAAACAGTGGCTACGGTAGTTTCAGGCGTGGCCGAAGGCTGCCGCCAGTCAGGCGCGGCGCTCGTCGGCGGCGAAACTGCGGAAATGCCCGGCTTCTATCAGGACGGAGAATACGACATTGCCGGCTTTGCTGTGGGCATTGTCGATAAGAAAAAGGTTATAAACGGTAGCAAAATCAAGCGCGGCGACGCGCTCATAGGCATAAAGTCAAGCGGCATACACTCCAACGGCTACTCGCTTGTCAGAAAGCTCTTCGGCGAGGACAGGGAGAGCCTTGAAAAGTTTGACGACCGCCTGGGCGCGAGGCCGATAGACGTTCTGCTCACACCCACAAAAATATATGTGAAGTCCATACTATCCCTCATAGAAAAGGTAAAGGTCAAGGGCATAGCCCACATAACGGGCGGCGGCTTTATAGAAAATATTCCCCGCATCTTCCCCGAAGGCATAGGCTGCGAGATTGACCTCAACTCGTATGAAGTTCCCGCCGTTTTCAGGGTTATGCAGGATATGGCGGGTATCTCCGACGAACAGATTTACAACACGTTCAATATGGGCATAGGTATGGTTGTATGCGTGGCGCA